>NZ_JBFULB010000089.1:0-13283 GCF_056400545.1 Stenotrophomonas sp. P5_A8
GGCCGACGCCGCCCCTGCCGCGCCCGCCGCTGGCGGCGAGCGTCCACAGCCGATCGCCGATCAGTCGCCRCCGCCAAGCTACCCGCCGGCCGCACTGCGTCGCGGTGATACCGGCACGGTGGTGGTGCGCGTGGAGGTGGATGCCACGGGCTATCCGTCCAATGTCACGGTGATCGAGCGCAGCGGTTCACGCGATCTTGATCGTGCCGCCTCCGATGCCGTGCGTCGCTGGCGCTTCACCCCGGCGCACAGCAATGGCCAGGCCGTGCCGGGAAGCATTGAAGTGCCGTTCGACTTCAAGCCGCAGTAATGCGCTGCAACCATCCTCGTTCGCGCGGCTGTCACGCGCGGCGATTTGGCAACGACTCATCAAGCTGAACCTCGTCGGGAATGCAGTCGCCGCGTTGACGTTGCGGTGACACATCCGCAACCGTTCACGGGCAAGACTGCGGCTGTCACAACGACACCAGGAGTCCGCCATGAGTGTTACCCATGCCCACGACATGCACGCCTCGCCGCAGCACCAGCGCGATGCGACCGATGAACCCGCCCGTCGCGGCACTTCGCCGTGGTTGTGGATGGCGTTGATCGTGGCGATGTTTGCCGCCGCGCTGGTCTGGCTGCGTTACGCCAACCCTGATGACACCAGCACTGCACCGGTCGGCGAGCGCATGCTGCCGGCGACGCAGACCCCGGTAGCCACGACTGCGCCGGCACCGGCTGCACGACAGGCCACCCCGGCCACTACCGCACAGCGCAAGGCCACGCCGGTGGCGCGCAACCGCGAGGCACGCCCGCTGGCCAGCAACACCAAGCCGACCTATCCGGCCTCCGCGCTGCGTAATGGCGTGCAGGGCAGCGTGGTGGCGAGCTTGAACGTGGACCCGCGCGGCCATGTCACCGATGCCAATATCGTGCAGCGCACCGGTTCGCGCGATCGCGATCTGGACCGTTCGGTGTTGAACACCGTGCGTCAGTGGCAGTTCGAGCCGGCCATGAGCAATGGTCGTGCCGTGGCCAGCGTGGTGCGCGTGCCGGTGGATTTCCGCACCGAGCGTTAAGCGGTTGCGTAGACGCGTAACGAAAAGGGAGGCCAATGGCCTCCCTTTTCGTTGGCAATTCGCATGCGGTGCAAAGCACCGGTAGTGCCGAGCCATGCTCGGCAGCCAGGCGACGCACGAAACGGAGCGGAGGAGCGGAAGAGCGGAAGAGCGGAAGAGCGGAAGAGCGGAAGAGCAGCCGAGCATGGCTCGGCTCTACCGTCTGGTTTTTTTTCGATCAGCCTTGGCGGAGACCGAATCCTGCCCCTGTGGCCAGGCCATCGAAATCCGGGAACGAGGTTGCCACGTTGGCGATGTCATTCACGCGCACCTCGCCATTGCTGAGCTGGCCGGCAATGGCAAACGCCATGGCGATGCGGTGGTCGCCATGGCTTTCAATGGTGCCGCTGCCGAGCACGGCACCGCCGTGGATGGTGGCGCCGTCGTCGGTTTCGTCCACCTGCACGCCCAGCGTGCGCAGGCCCGTGGCCATGGCCGCGAGGCGATCGGATTCCTTCACCCGCAGTTCGGCGGCACCGCGCACCACGGTGTTGCCGTGCGCAACGGCGGCAGCGACGAACAGCGCGGGGAACTCGTCGATCATGTCCGGCACGAGCGCTTCGGGAATCTCCGCGCCGTGCAGCGGGGCATATCGCACGACCAGATCGGCCACGGCTTCACCGCCCTGCTCGGCGTGGTTCTCTTCGCTGATATCCGCGCCCATCAGCCGCAACGCGGCCAGCAGGCCGGTGCGGCGCGGGTTGAGGCCGACCGCGCGCAGGCGCAGTGTCGAGCCGGGAATGATGCTGGCGGCCACCAGGAAGAACGCGGCGGACGAGAAATCGGCCGGCACCACGATGTCGGTGGCGCGCAGGCGTTGGCCGCCGCGCAGGCGGGCCTTGCCGGGCGAGAACTCGATATCCACGCCGAAGGCGCGCAGCATGCGCTCGCTGTAGTCGCGGGTGGGGTGCGGCTCGCTGACCGAGGTCTCGCCATCCGCGTACAGGCCGGCCAGCAGCACGGACGATTTGACCTGGGCACTGGCCACCGGCGAGGCGAATTCGATGCCCTTGAGCACCTGCCCGCCGTGCACGCGCAGCGGCGGCGTGCCATCGGCTTCCGTATCGATCTTCGCGCCCATCAGCGCCAATGGACCGGTGACGCGGCGCATCGGCCGGCGCGACAGTGACTCATCGCCCACCATCACGCTGTCGAACGGCTGGGCGGCCAGGAGGCCGGCGAGCAGGCGCATGCCGGTGCCGGCGTTGCCGCAGTCCAGCGGCGCCGACGGTGCCTTCAGCCCATCCACGCCGACGCCATGCACCACGCGCTGCGACGGCGACGGGGTGTCGATGCGCACGCCCATCTGCGAAAAGATGGCAGCGGTGGCGCGGGTGTCTTCGCCTTCCAGGAAGCCATCGATATGCGAGACGCCATCAGCCAACGCGGCGAACATCACCGAGCGGTGCGAGACGGACTTGTCGCCGGGAATGGTCAGGCTGCCCTGCAGGGGCTGGCCCTTGTGGGCGATCCAGTACGGAGAAGCAGTCATCGAAATTCCTAGGGGACGGGCCGCCACGGCGGCGATGCAACGGTGTGCGGAAGTGGCTTCGGCAGCCGCAGGGGCGCCGGGCCGGGCGTAGCGCGCATCGCGGCTACGCCCCGGGGATCAAGGAATGGCAACCGGATAAGAGCCAAGGATCTTGATCTGCGCCGAGTGCGCCTTGAGTTCGGCCAGCGCGGCCTGCATGGCGTCGTCCTCGACATGGCCGGCCAGGTCGATGAAGAAGCCGTATTCCCACTTGGCATTGTGCGAGGGCCGCGACTCGATGCGGTTCATGCTGATGCCGTGGCGGGCGAACGGGCTGAGCACGTCGAACAGCGCGCCGGGCTTGTCGTGGATGAACACCAGCACCGAGGTACGGTCGTGGCCGGAGCTGGGGAAGATGTTGCGGCCGACGACCAGGAAGCGCGTGGTGTTGTCCGCGTCATTCTGGATCGGCTTGGTCACCACCTTCTTCAGGCCGTACACGTGCCCGGCACTCTCGCCACCGATGGCGGCGGCGTCATCGGCATTGCGCGCGCGGCGGGCGCCTTCGGCGTTGCTGGAGACCGGGATCTTCTCGGCCTTGGGCAGGTTGGCGCGCAGCCACGAGGAGGTCTGCATGAACGACTGCGGGTGGCCGTAGACGCGCTCGACATCCTCCAGCCGGCCACTGCGCGACATCAGGTACTGCTGCACGCGCAGTTCCACTTCGCCGCAGATCTTCAGGTTGGAGGTGAGGAACATGTCCAGGGTGATCTGGATGGTGCCCTGCCCCGAGTTTTCCACCGGCACCACGCCGAAATCGGCGTTGCCCGCTTCTACTTCCTGGAACACTTCTTCGATGCTGGCCAGCGGCAAGCCCAGCGCCGAGCGCCCGAAATGCTTGAGCACGGCCTGCTGGCTGAAGGTGCCTTCCGGACCGAGGTAGCCGATCTTCAACGGCTCCTGCTGGGCCAGGCAGGCCGACATGATTTCGCGATACACATGGACCAGCACTTCATCACTGAGCGGGCCTTCGTTGCGGTCCACCACCATGCGCAGCACCTGCGCTTCGCGCTCGGGGCGGTAGTAGTCCACCGCGGCAGCGAGCTTGCCCTTGGCCTTGCCGACCTGGTGGGCGAAGTTGGCGCGCTCGGCGATCAGCGCCTGGATGCTGCGGTCGATGTGGTCGATCTTGGCGCGCACGTCCGACAGCACCGGCGCGGGCAACGCGGCCTCGGGCGTGGACGCGGGCTTGCCGTCAGGCGTGGCCTTGGCGGTGGCCTTGGTCTTGGTCGACGCCGGCGTGGGGGGCTTGGCCTTGGCGACGGGCTTGGCGGGTTGTTTGGCCATCAGGGATTCCAGGTGCAGTGGGGCGGCACGCGCCCCGGTCGAAACGAATGACTCAGCCGTGGCGTTGCTGGAACTCGGCCATGAAGGCGGCCAGCGCCTGCGCGCCCTCCACCGGCATGGCGTTGTACAGCGAGGCACGAATGCCACCGACGGCGGCGTGGCCCTTCAGCGCGAGCAGGCCGGCGGCCTTGGACTCGCTGACGAAGCGCGCGTTGAGGGTGTCATCGGGCAGGAAGAAGGGGATGTTCATGCGCGAGCGGGCGGCCGGCACCACGTCATTGCGGTAGAAGCCGCCGGAGCCGTCGATGGCGCCGTAGACCAGCGCGGCCTTGGCGGCGTTGCGGCGGGCGAACTCCTCCACGCCACCCTCAGCCAGCATCCACTGGAACACCAGCCCAGCCAGGTACCAGTTCCAGGTGGGTGGGGTGTTGAGCATCGAATCGCGGCCCACGTGCGAGCGGTAATCGAAGATGTCCGCGCGCGGCTGGCCGCTGCGCTCGAGCAGGTCCCGGCGCACGATCACCACCGACACGCCGACCGGGCCGAGGTTCTTCTGCGCGCCGGCGTAGATCAGCCCGTACTTGCTGACATCCAGCGGTTCGCTGGCAATGGACGAGCTGAAATCGGCGAACAGCGGCACCTGACCGACGTCCGGGGTATCGCGGAATTCGACACCGTGGATGGTCTCGTTGGCGGTGATGTGCACGTAGGCCGCATCGGCCGAGAGCTGCCAGATGTCGCGCGCGGGGATGTCGTGGAAGCCGTTGGCTTCGCTGCTGGCGGCGATGTGGACGTTGACGTAGGGCTTGACCTGCTTGATCGCGGTCTTGCCCCAGTGCCCGGTGAGCACGTAGTCCACCGTCTGGCCGGGCTGGGCGAAGTTGAGCGCGAGCAGGGCCTGCTGGGTGGTGGCGCCACCGGCCAGGAACAGCACGGCGTAGTCATCGGGGATGCCGATCAGACGGCGCAGATCGGCGTCGGCCTGGGCGGCGACAGCCATGAACTCCGGGCCGCGGTGGCTCATTTCGACAATGGAGGCGCCAGCGCCATTCCATTCCAACATCTCTTCCTGCGCCTTGCGCAGGACCGATTCCGGCAGGGTTGCAGGGCCGGCACTGAAGTTGAACGCGCGCGTCATGTCACACCTATGGGGCAAGACCCCTAGTATGCCGCAGCGCACCAGGCTTGCGGCCTTGCAGCACAAGGCAAATTTGGTTGCAAACGAATCTATCCGACCACCTTCCGGTAGTGCCGCCCGCTGGCCGGCAACCCATGACCCATCACCACAAGTAGTGCCGGCCGCTGGCCGGCAACCCATGACCCCATCACCACGCGAGTAGTGCCGGCCGCTGGCCGGCAACCTCATGACCCCACGAGGACACGCGCCGAGCCGCCCAACAGCCGCCCTACCGCAGACGCGTCAACGTGCCCCGAACCACAGCAGGCCGCTGATGACGGCCGCCAACAGCAGCGAACTGGCCAGCAGCCACGGCCAGCGGCTCACGCGTCGCGGCTTGACCGGCACGGCGGTCGGTGCCGGCAGGTCGAGCAGGTCATCCTCGTCTTCGCTGACGATGCGCACGCGGCTGTCGTGCGGCACTTCCAGCACGAAGCGGTGCTGGGTATCGAACACCAGCTGGTCGCCCGGCAGCAGCCAGCAATGCCGCACCGCCACGCCGTTGACCCGGGTTGATTCACCCGCCCCAAGGTCACGCAGCAGCACGCGGTCGCCGTGCAGTTCCAGCCGCGCATGCTGCTCGGCGAAGGCCGGATCGTCGACGACGATGTCCGCGTCGGCGCTGCGGCCGATCAGGCGCGGGCGGTCCAGGGTGAAGCTGCGGCCGTGGTGCTGGCCTCCGAGTCCGCGTAGCAGGCGCTGCTCTTCGCTGCCGGCGTCGCTGCGCACGGGGGCCTGGTTGGCCGCCTCGCATTCGCCCTGGATGAGCATCTCCACGCCATCGGCGTAGACCGCATCACCGGCCCGCAGCATCGCCATGCGCCGCACCGGGCGCCCGTTGACGTGGATGCCACGGATGCCATTGGCCACCTGCAGCCACAGGCCGCGGTCGTCCAGGCAGAACTGGGCCAGCAACAGGTTGCCGACCGCGTCGTTGCTGAGGCGGACACTGCCCGAGGCGTGGCGCACGATGCGTTGCACCCCGGGCCGCAGGGGCTGGTCGGGCTGTTGGCGATGGGTGAAGTGAACTAGCAGGTTCTGCACGCGGCGAAAGCCTAGCAGGTTGCATGTCATCGAAGAAGAAGTGTGACGCAGACCWTGGAGTTGCGCGCAAGGATGCGCACAATGCACGCCCTTCCCCGCAGCCGCCCGCCAGGAGCCTTCATGTCCAACATCGATATCCGCCACGCCCACACCCTGCCCGCCGATGGCGCGCGCCAGGCGATCGAAGAGGTGGCCGCCAAGCTGTCCGAGCGCTTCGGGCTGCAGAGCAGCTGGGTGGGTGACGTGCTGAATTTCAACGGTTCCGGCGTGGACGGTGCGATCGAACTGCATCCGGGCGCCGTGCGGGTCACCGCCAAACTGGGCTTCCTGCTGTCGGCGATGAAGGGCATGGTGGAGAGCGAGATCCAGCGCGTGCTTCAGGAAAAGCTGGGCTGAACCCCGTCCGCCGCGCTGCGCCGGCCATCACACCGCGCAAAGCCGGCGCTGATTAGCATCCGGGGTGTCCATCAACAGGATCGCCCCATGACCGCACACGACGACTTCGACGACCGCGATACGCGCAGCCCCGGCGACAAGCCCTCGCTGCAGGAACAGGCCGAACGCTTCTCGCGCAAGCTGACCGGTTCGGCCCAGCAGGTGTGGCTGGCCGGGCTCGGCGCCTTTGGCCGTGCCCAGGCCGAAGGCAGCCGCTTCTTCGACAATCTGGTGAAGGAAGGCGAGACCATCGAGGCCCGCAACCGCGAAGAAGCTGGCGACGCGCCGCGCTGGCGCGACAACGTGGAAGAACACCTGGGCGAAGCGCGCGAAAAGGCCGCCGGTACCTGGGACAAGGTGGAGAAGGCCTTCGACGACCGTGTCCAGGGCGTGCTGAAGCGCCTGCACATCCCCACGGCCGAAGACGTGGCCGCGCTCAATGCGCGGATCGATGCGCTGAACGCGCGGGTCAACCGGGCCGAGTCGCGCAACAACTCCCCCAATGCCGACCCGGCTCCGGGCAGCCACCAGTCTCCGGGCGGCGCCTGACTGCCGCCCCACCCCGACTCCACCGAATGTTGCAAAGCAGCACCGCTTTGTTGACAATCGGAATCGACCCGCCAATCGCTGTTGCGCCGTTTGTTCCCTCCCCTCACGGCTATGGATTGGCGGGTTTTTTGTGCCCGATAGCCTGACAAACTGAGACGCCTGTCACCGGGTACGCACGCGGTGCCGCTGGACCTGCATTGATGACGTTCCGCAGACGCCCGCCAGCGCATATAAACTGTCTACGCACCCCCGCGTTCAACCTCAGCGCCTCATGTTCTCCTGGATTCTCGCGTTACTGTTGGCCCTCATCGTCTGGACGCTCTGCGCCGCCTGGTTCTGGCTGGTGAAGCGACGCCGCAAGGAGACCCGGCTGGGCCTCAATGCCCTGGCAGGCATGCACTGGCGTGACTTTTCCGAGATCGTGCGGCGTGCCATGCGCGAGCAGCGCGGCCTGCAGGACGTGCCCGGCGAAGTGGACGACAGCCGCGAACCGCGCAGCGATTTCCTGATGCAGGACGCCCAGCAGCAGCGCTGGCTGCTGTCGTGCAAGCACGGACGCGCGTACCGGATCGGCACGGCGGCGGTGAATGAGCTGGGCGCCGCCGCGCGGTTGGCTGGCGCCCGCGGCGGCATCCTGATCACCGAGGGCATGGTCGAGCGCGATGGCCGCAGTGCCGCCGAGAAGCAGGGTGTGGAAGTGCTGGACGGGCACCTGCTGTGGCCACTGCTGCAGCCCTACCTGCCCGGCGATATGGAATCGCAGGTCAAGACCGCCGCGCGCCGTGAGGCGATCCGCCGCATTTCGATTGCCGCACTGGGCTCGCTGACGCTGGGGCTGCTGGTTGGCATGGGCTACCTGACCTCGCGCATGGATCACGCCACGGTGGCCGAGACCGAGGCGCCCGCCCGTGCCGCTGGGGCCACGCCTGCCGCATCTGTGGCGGCGCAACCCGCGCTTTCGCCGGCTACGCCGGACCCCGCGCCCGCCACCGCGATCGCCGCTGCACCTGCCGCCGGCACCCCGGGCATCCTCGGCGACGACGCCGATCCGGACCCGGCCACGCTGGCGCGCTACCAGAAGGAACTGGCCCGCACCCTGACCACCCAGCCGGGCGTGCTCAGCGCGTTCTGGTTGACCCGGCAGACCCTGGCGGTGAACCGCAACGACGAGATCGACACGATCTGGCCGCGGGTCTGCACCGAAGTGAAGCGCTACCCGTCACTGCGCACGGTGCGCATCCAGCTCAACCCGCGCGTGGGCGTGGACGAGCCGGTGCGCTGGCGCCAGTGCGCCACGCTGTGAACCAGCACGGGTAGATCGGCCACTCGGAACCGCGCGCATGGCGGTCCCCGCAACGGCAGCGACAGCCGCTAGCGCCCGCCGGGCGCGAAGCGCGCCACCAGGTCCCAGGCATCGCCGAGGAACATCTGCCTCACACAGGTGATCGGCTGCTCGCCGCGCCAGGTCAGCCGGTCGATGACCAGGCAGGCGGTCCCCGGCTTGACCTCCAGCAACGCGGCGGCCGCCTCGTCGGCGCCCCAGGCACTGATGCGGTGCTGGGCGCGCGTCCAGGACACGTTCTGCAGCAGCCAGCTGCCCGGCGCGGTGGTGTCGAAATCCACGTCCAGCACTTCCGGCACGCAGACCGGGCTGATCAGACGGTGTTCCAGCGCGAACGGGCGACCGTCGGCGCGGTGCAGGCAGCGGATCGCCAGCAGCTTTTCGCCACCGGACAGGGCCATCTCTTCTTCAGCCTGCGCACGCGGCCGGCGATAGGCCCGCTCCAGCAGCTGGTAGCCATAGACATGCCCGCGCGCGGCCACGGCCATGGCGATATCGGGGATTTCCAGCGCCACCTGCTCCAGATGCGGCGGCTGCCGGGCCACGAAGGAACCGGCACGGCGACGGCGCTCGATCATGCCGCTTTCGGCCAGCGCGGTCAGCACCTTGTTCACGGTCATCCGCGAGCAGCCGTACTGCTCCATCAGCTCGTGCTCGTAGGGGATGCGGAACCCCGGCTGCCACTGGCCGCTGAGGATGCGGCTTTCCAGTTCGGCGCGGATGCGCTGGTTGAGGGTTTCTGCTTTCTTGCCCGTCACTCGGGAGTCCTGGAAGGGTGCGACCGGCACTCAGCCGGCCGACAACAACGTACGCAATGCATCGGCGAAACGAGCGGCCACTGCGTCACGCTGCAGGTGACGGCCCTGCTGGACCAGCTGGCGACCTTGGCGCCACACCGAACGCACCGCACCATTACGTGCGGCGAACACCCAGCTGTCAAGCAAGGCATCGCCGTCACGGGCGATCAGCGCCGGATGCGACGGATCCAGCTCCACCACGTCGGCCGGCGCGCCCGCCTGCAGCCCGCTGGCCACGCCCAGCGCCTGGCCGGCGCCGTGCAGCGACTGTTCGAACAACCAGCGGCCGCTGGACTGGCCATCGCCCGGGGCCAGCACGTTGCGCCCGCGTAGCTGCAGGCGCTGCCCATATTCGAGCAGGCGCAGTTCCTCGGCCGCATCGATCAGCACGTTGGAGTCCGAGCCAACCCCGAACCGGCCGCCGGCCCGCGCGAAGGCCTGCATCGGGAACAGACCGTCGCCGAGGTTGGCCTCGGTGATCGGGCACAGGCCCACGACCGCGCGGCTGGCCAGGATACGGCGCACTTCATCGTCATCCACATGGGTGGCATGCACCAGGCACCAGCGCGCATCCACGGCGGCATGTTCATACAGCCAGCGCACCGGCCGCAGCCCGCTCCACGCCACGCAGGCATCAACCTCGCGGGTCTGCTCGGCGATGTGGATGTGCACCGGGCCGGTGGTCAGCGGCAGCAGCGCCGCCAGCTCATCGCCGGTGACCGCGCGCAGGCTGTGCGGAGCGATGCCGAGCACCGCGTCGTCCATGCCTTGGAGTGCGCGGGCGCAGCCCTGCAGCAGCTCGGCAAAGCCGTCCACGTCGTGGATGAGGCGGCGCTGGGCCGGATTGGGCGGCGCGCCACCGAAATCGGCGTGCGCATAGAACACCGGCAACAGGGTCAGGCCGATGCCACTGCCCTGCGCGGCCGCAGCAATGCGCTCGGCCATTTCGGCACGGTTGGCATACGCGCTGCCGTCGGCGGCGTGATGCAGGTAGTGGAACTCGCCGACCCGGGTGAACCCGGATTCGAGCATCTCCACGTAGGCCTGCTCGGCGATGGCCTGCACCGCGTCGGGCTGCAGGTGCGCCAGGAAGCGATACATCAGCTCGCGCCAGCTCCAGAAGCTGTCACCGCTGTTGCCGCCGATTTCGGTCAGCCCGGCCATGCCGCGCTGGAAGGCATGGCTGTGCAGGTTGCCCAGCCCCGGCAACGCAATGGCCAGCGCGGTATCACCGGGTTGCGCCGGCACCCCGGCGCTGACCTCGGCCAGCGTGCCGTTGGCGCAGACGATGCGCACATCGCGGGCCCAGCCCTGCGGCAACAGCGCGTGGGCGGCGTGGAAAACGAGCGGCGGCGTCAGAGCGGAGACGGGGGTGGCTGGCATCACTGGACATCCCGGAAGTGGCGCCTATATTGTATAGACATATAAGCCGATGTGGTTGCTGCCATGCACTGTGACACCCTCTGGTACAACGCCCACCTGATCACCGTCGATGGCCCGGACTTGGGGATTATCCAGGACGGTGTCATCGCGGCCACCGATGGGCGCATCGTGCATGTGGGTGCAGCCGGTTCAGAGGCACACCTGCAACCGGGCCAGCGCATCGACGCTGGCGGGCGCTGGATCAGCCCTGGCCTGATCGACTGCCACACCCACCTGGTCTACGCCGGCAACCGCGCCGGCGAATTCGAACAGCGCCTGCAGGGGGTGAGCTATGCCGATATTGCCCGTGCCGGCGGTGGCATCGTGTCCACGGTGCGCGCCACCCGCGCGGCCAGCGAATCCGACTTGCTGGCCGCCAGCCTGCCACGACTGGACGCGATGCTCGCCGAAGGCATCACCACGATCGAAATCAAATCCGGCTACGGCCTGAGCCTGGACGATGAGACCAAGCAGTTGCGCGTGGCCCGGGAGCTCGGCCAGCGGCGTGCGGTCGAGATCGTGCCGACCTTCCTCGGCGCGCACGCGATTCCGCCGGGGCGCGAGGCGCAGGAGTACATCGACGAGGTCTGCAACGTCATGATTCCGGCGGTGGCCGCGCAGGGCCTGGCTGAAGCGGTGGACGTGTTCTGCGAAAACATCGCCTTCAGCACCGCACAAGCCGAGCAGGTCTTCGCGGCCGCGCAACAGCATGGACTGGCAATCAAGATCCACGCCGAGCAACTCAGCAACCAGCACGGCGCCGCCCTGGCTGCACGTCATGGGGCGCTGTCGGCCGACCATATCGAACACCTGGATGCCGACGGCATCGCCGCGATGGCCGCCGCCGGTACCGTGGCGGTACTGCTGCCAGGCGCGTTCTATTTCACCCGCGATACCACCCTGCCCCCGATTGCCGCACTGCGCGCCGCCGGGGTGCCGCTGGCGCTGGCCACCGATTCCAACCCGGGCACCTCGCCGCTGACCAGCCCGCTGCTGGCCATGAACATGGCCGCCACGCTGTTCCGCATGACCGTGGACGAGTGTATCGCCGGCTTCACCCGTGAAGCGGCGCGCGCACTGGGCCGCCATGAGCGCATCGGCCGGTTGGCGGTTGGCCTGGACTGCAATCTGGCCCTGTGGGACATCGAGGCACCTGCCGACCTGGTGTACCGCATGGGCTTCAACCCGCTGCACGCGCGCGTGATGCGCGGCGTATCCGTCTGACCCTTGTGATGTCTGGAGATTCCATGAGTACTACCCTGACCCTGCAGCCCGGCGCGGTGACGCTGGCGCATTGGCGCGCGATCTTCGACGGCGCGCGCGTGCGCCTGGACCCGTCTTCGGCTGCGGCGGTGCTGCGCAGCGCGCAGACCGTGGCCGATATCGTGGCCAAGGGCGACCCGGTCTATGGCATCAATACCGGATTCGGCAAGCTGGCCAGCGTGCGCATCGAGCGCGATGACCTGGAAACCCTGCAGCGCAATATCGTGCTCTCCCACGCCGCCGGCGTCGGTGAGCCAATGCCCACACCGGTGGTGCGGCTGATGATGGCGTTGAAGCTGACCAGCCTGGCCCAGGGAGCTTCCGGCATCCGCCCGCAGACGCTGGCACTGCTGGAAGCGTTCCTGCAGCACGGCATCGTGCCAGTGATCCCCTGCCAGGGCTCGGTCGGCGCCTCGGGCGACCTGGCGCCGCTGTCGCACCTGGCCAGCGTGATGATCGGCGTGGGCGAAGCGTTCTTGAACGGTGAGCGCCTTCCCGCCGCCGAAGCGCTGGCGCGCATCGGGCTGACCCCGCTGGTGCTGGGCGCCAAGGAAGGTCTGGCGCTGCTCAACGGCACCCAGTATTCCACCGCCTACGCACTGGCTGGGCTGTTTGCGATCACCACCGTGTTCCATGCCGCGCTGGTCACCGGCGCGCTGTCGGTCGAAGCGGCCAAGGGCTCGGACACCCCCTTTGATCCGCGCATCCACCAGATCCGCGGGCAGCGTGGACAGATCGCCACCGCCGCAACGCTGCGCACGCTGATGCAGGGTTCGGCCATCCGCGAATCGCACCGCGACAACGACGTGCGCGTGCAGGACCCGTACTGCCTGCGCTGTCAGCCGCAGGTGATGGGCGCGGCGTTCGACGTGATGCGCCAGGCCGCCACCACGCTGGCGATCGAAGCCAACGGCGTGTCCGACAACCCGCTGGTGTTCACCGACACCAACGAGGCACTGAGCGGTGGCAACTTCCACGCCGAGCCGGTGGCCTTCGCCGCGGACATGCTGGCGATGGCGATCTGCGAGATCGGCTCGATCAGCGAGCGCCGCACCGCGATGCTGGTCGACCCGGCACTGTCGGGCCTGCCCGCCTTCCTCACCCCGAAGCCAGGCTTGAACTCGGGCTTCATGATTCCGCAGGTGACCGCCGCCGCGCTGGTCTCGGAGAACAAGCAGCGCGCCTACCCGGCCAGCGTTGATTCGATCCCGACCTCGGCCAACCAGGAAGACCATGTATCGATGGCCGCACATGGCGCGCGTCGGCTGCTGGCGATGGCCGAGAACGCGGCCAACGTGGTCGGCATTGAACTGCTGGCTGCCGCGCAGGGCTGTGA
>NZ_JBFULB010000090.1:0-13142 GCF_056400545.1 Stenotrophomonas sp. P5_A8
CCCCACGGGTGGCTGCACGCGATGCCGGATCGAAGCACAGCCACGCAGGGCGTGGCGCTACCCCGCGTCTTTGGCCAGCAGGCTGCCCGCATACAACGCGGCCAGCAGCAGGGTCAGTCCACCCCAGAAAGTGGAATAGAACGCCAGGTGGGTGTTGAGCGGGAACACGGTCACCGCCAGCGCCAGCATCGCCGGGCGTGCGCGTTCGCGCGCCGCCAGCGGGGCGAAGCGCCAGGCGCGCCACGCCTGGGCGACGGCGGCCAGCCACAGCAGCAGGCCAAGCACGCCGGTTTCGGCGAGGATTTCCAGCACGATCTGGTGCGCGTGCAGCGCCGGGCCGTCGCCCCACACTTCCTGCGCCTGCGGCGCCGGATTGCAGGCCGGATAGGCGTCGCGGAAGCCGCGCGCGCCCACACCGTTGATCGGGTGTGCGCTGATCATGCAGCCGGCCGCTTCCCATATCTGCGCGCGCCCGGACAGCGCCTGGTTGACACCGTCACCGTCGCCCTCCCACGCCATCGCCGTGCGTGCCACGCGCTCGCGAACCTGCGCAGAGCCAAACCCGACCGCAACGGCAGCAACCAGACCGACAGCGAGGCAGACCATCAACGCACGTGCGCCGAGCAGGCGCCACCCGGAGTACACCACCACCAGGGCATAGGTCAGCCACGCTGCGCGCGAGCCGGCCAGCACCAGCACCACGCCCACTGCCGCGGTGGCCAGGCCCCAGCCCCACAGCCCGCCACGCCGCGCCGCAGCGAACAGCAGGAACGGCGAGAGACTGGCCAGCACCTGGCCGAACTTGAGATTGCACGGGCCAAGCACGCCGCTGAGCCGGTCGGCCGCCGCCACTTCCTGCGCGCTGCACAGGCCATGGCCGCTGACCACCCATTTGAGCTGGTCCATCGACCAGAACAACGGGCTGGTACCGAACGCCGCCTGCGCCAGTGCGTCCAGTGTCCATATCGCGGCGATCAGCGCGATGCCGCCAAGCGTCAGTCCGCGCCGCTGCGGCGTGGCCACGGCGATCGCCACCAGCCACATGAAGGGCAGATAGCGCAGCCCGGCGGCGGTCTTGCGCCATGCGGTGGCCGGGTCGATGGCATCGAAGGCGGAAAATGCCTGTGGCAGCCAGTAGCCCAGGAACAGGATGCTGGTCAGCGCCCACGCCGGTGCGCTCAACAGGCGCTGTTTGCCCTGCATGCGCAGCTGCACCATGCGCACGGCCGCATACAGGGCTCCCAACACCAGCACGGTCTCGGCGATGCCCGGCAATGGCCACAGCGCCACGAAGGCGAGCACCCACCACGGCGCCCAGCGGCCCGCACGGGAGCCGGGTGAGTCAGGCGCGAGGGCCGGTTCAGCCGGCGAGCGAGGTGTAGAGCTGGAGCGTGTCACGCTGCATCGCCTGCAAAGTGAAAGGAATCCGCGTGGGCAGGCTGGGCGGTTGCTGCAGCAGCTGCTGCGCGCGCGCCAGCAGGGCGGCACTGTCGTGCAAGGCTACCGCACCGGACGGTTGCAGCTGCGTCAACAACTCACCGACGCCGCCGTGGTTCCAGCCCAGCACCGGGCGGCCCACCGACAGCGCTTCGAGCACGGTGCGGCCGAAGGCTTCGGCCTTGTCCGACACCTGCAGCACCAGATCGCTGGCCGCATACGCCTGGGCAATGCGCGTGGTGGGCGCGGTCATCAGCACTGCATCGGCAATGCCGAGGGTGCGCGCCTGCGCCTCCAGCTCGGCCACGTACGCCTCACGGCCAGGCTCGCGGGTGCCGGGCATCCACAGCCTGGCCGGCACGCCCGCCGCATGCAGGCCGGCGACCACCTGCAACGCGTGCCGGTGGCCCTTCAGGCGGGTTCCGCGACCAGGCAACAGCAGCAGCGGCGCATCGGTGCCCAGCAGTGGGTGCTGTTCGGCCACGGCCAGGCGCGCGCGGCGGTCGTTGCGTGCCACGCGTGGGAACTGGGCCACGTCCACGCCGCGCGGAATCACCTGCAGGCGCTCGGCCGGTACGCTTGGATAGTGGGTCTGGACGAACTCGCGCACGCTGTTGGACACGCAGACGACGCGCTCGCCGCTGGTCATCACCGCGCTGTAGCGGCCCGGCGAGTTCAGCCCGTGCACGGTGGTGACCCAGTGCGGGCGCTGCCCCGGCGGCAGGTTGCGCAGCGCGTACAGGCCCAGCCAGGCCGGCAGCCGCGAGCGCGCATGCACGATGTCCGCGCCGACCTCGGCGAACAGCCGGCGCAGGCTCAGCACGTGGCGCAGGGTGAGCAGTGATTTGCGGCCGATGTCCAGGGTGAGGTGTTCGGCGCCGCTGGCCAGCAGCGGTTCGACCAGCCGCCCACCGGCAGACACGACGATGGCCCGGTGGCCGGCGGCAACCAGGGCGGAGGCGATTTCAAGGGTGGAGCGTTCAACCCCGCCGGAGTGCAGCGCCGGCAGCAGCTGCACCACGGTCAGTCGGCGCACGGACGCAGCCGTGGCTCAGTCGGCCAGCACGAACACGGCGCCGCAGTACGGGCACTTGGCCTCGCAGTTGGGCTCGTCTTCGATCGGCAGGTACACGCGCGGGTGGGAGTTCCACAGCGCCATTTCCGGAGTCGGGCAGCTCAGCGGCAGGTCGACGCGGTGCACGGTGTAGCGCTTCTCGGCGTTGGCGGGCGCAGTGGCGGTATGGCTCATGGCGTGGACACACAAAGGAATTGCGAAGGTGTCGATTCTAGCACCCGGCGCTGCGGCATCGCCGCTGCGGCCGACGGCGGCATGCCGGGGCGATGCGTATTGCCGGGAGACAACACCGTTCTTTTTAAATCGATCCAAACACACTGTCAACCACGTCAGGATCGGGTGGTTTTTCAGTGTTTGGATCGAACTAAATGGCACTTGCCAGCGTCCCCATGCCTGTTGCAGCATCGGACCGGTTCGATTCCTGCCCCGATCGCATGGCCCGTCCCCCCGCCGGACCTGCATCGCCCTCCTGTCCGCCGCTGGCGGCCGGGGTGATGCGGTCTGCCGTGGTCGCCGATGCGGGCTCTGCCTGCCGCCTGCCCTACCCGGGAGTTCCCTGCATGTCCCTGCCCGCTCCGCGCCCCGCCCGCCACGCCCTGCTGCCGCTTGCCCTCGCCATGGCCTGCGCCTCACTCGCCCTGCCCGCGTTCGGCCAGGGCCTGCAGACCTCCTTCGAGCCGGGCCAGCCGTCCCCCTCGGTCGGCAAGCAGGCGCTGCAGGTCGAGATCGGCAACGGTCCGCGCGCGCCGTATGCGGCCAAGGCCGGCGTCGGCTACACCGGCCTGCGCGCGCTGCACTACGCCAGCACCGGCGGCCCCCTGCAGCGGCGCCTGTTCGATACCGACGTGCGCATCGAGGCCGACACCGCGCTGAGCTGGCTGGTACTGCCGGAGATCGTCGGCAAGGACACCGTGGCGTCCACCTACGTCTCGCTGGACCTGGTGCTGGACGACGGCAGCCGGGTCTCGGCCAGCGACGCGCGCGACCAGCACGGCGTGGCGCTGGGCGCGACCGCGCAGGGCGATTCGAAAACGCTGTACCCCCAGCAGTGGGCCCGCAAATCGGTGCGCCTGGGCGACGTCGCCGCGCTGCGTGGGCGCCGCGTGGTGGGCGTCGAACTGCAGGTGGCCAGCGCCGCCGGCGCGCCGGTGTCGGGCTGGATCGACGACGTGCGCCTGGACGCGCAGCCGCGCAGCGCACCACAGCGGCCGTCGGACTGGGTGCTGACCACGCGCGGCACGCAGGCCAACGGCACGTTCTCGCGCGGCAACAATTTCCCGGCCACGGCGGTGCCGCACGGGTTCAACTTCTGGACCCCGGTCACCGATGCCGGCGCGCTGAACTGGCTGTACCGCTGKAACGAACAGAACGATGCCAGCAACCGTCCACGCCTGCAGGCGCTGGCGCTCAGCCACCAGCCCAGCCCGTGGATGGGCGACCGCCAGACCTTCCAGGTGATGCCCTCGGCCAGCCGTGGCGTGCCCGAGGCCGACCGCGGCAAGCGTGCGCTGGCCTTCTCGCACGACAATGAACGTGCGCGTCCCTACCGTTACGACGTGCGCTTCGACAATGGCATCGCCGCAGCAATCGCCCCGACCGACCACGCCGCGTTGTTCCGCTTCGAGTTCCCGGAAAAAGGCGACGCCAACCTGCTGTTCGACAACGTCGATGCGCGCGGCGGGCTGACCCTGGACGCGGCCACGCAGACCTTGTCCGGCTACACCGATACCCGCAGCGGCCTGTCCAACGGTGCCACCCGCATGTACGTGGTGGCCAGCTTCGACACACCCTGGCGCAGCAGCGGGCAGATCGACACCGGCCGTGCCACCGGCTACATCAAGTTCGATGCCGGCAGCGACCGCCGGGTGAACATGCGCATCGCCACGTCGCTGATCTCCCTCGAGCAGGCGCGCCACAACCTGGCACTGGAACTGGCCGCCACCGACGACCTTGAGCGCGTGGCCGCACGCGCGCAGGACGCCTGGGATGCGCGCCTGGCGCCGTTCGACATCGGCGATGCCAGCGACGACCAGAAGACGACGCTGTATTCCAGCCTGTACCGGCTGTATCTGTACCCCAACTCCGGCCATGAAAACGCCGGCACCGCCGCCGCGCCCGACTGGCGTTACGCCAGCCAGGCCAGTGCCGCCGACGACAACACCGACGGCAGCGCCACGCGCAGCTTCGCCCCGATCCGCGACGGCAAGGTGTACGTCAACAACGGCTTCTGGGATACCTTCCGCACCACGTGGCCGGCGTATGCGTTGTTCACCAAGGACGACGCCGGCGCGCTGGTGCAGGGCTTCCTGGAGCAGTACCGCGCCGGTGGCTGGGTCGCGCGCTGGTCCTCGCCGGGCTATGCCGACCTGATGGTGGGCACCAGTTCGGATGTGGCCTTCGCCGACGCATGGCTGAAGGGCATCGGCGGCTTCGATCCAGAGGAGGCCTATGCGGCGGCGCTGAAGAACGCCACCGTGGTGCCGCCGGATCGCCACGTCGGGCGCAAGGGCATGGACCGTTCCACCTTCCGCGGCTATGCCAGCGCCGAGGTGCATGAAGGGATGTCGTGGACGATGGAAGGGGCGCTCAACGACTTCGGCATCGCCAACATGGCCCAGGCGCTGGCCAAACGCGCAACCACGGCTGCCGCGCGCGAGCGCTATACCACCGAGGCCGACTACTTCAGCCACCGAGCGGGCACCTACGCCACGCTGTTCGATCCGGCGGCCGGCTTCTTCCAGGGCCGCACTGCCGACGGCCAATGGCGGCTGGCCGCCAAGGACTACGACCCGCGCGTGTGGGGCCATGACTACACCGAATCCAACGGCTGGACGTTCGCCTTCACTGCCGCGCACGACGGCGAAGGCCTGGCCGGGCTGTACGGCGGCCGCGACAAACTTGCGGCCAAGCTGGACGAATTCTTCGCCACCCCGGAAACCGCCGACCCGGCGTTTGCCGGCTCCTATGGCGGCACCATCCATGAGATGACCGAAGCGCGCGATGTGCGCATGGGCATGTACGCGCACAGCAACCAGCCGGCGCACCACATCCCGTGGATGTACCTGTATGCCGGGCAGCCATGGAAGACCCAGCAGCATGTGCGCGAGATCCTGTCGCGGCTGTACGTGGGCAGCGAGATCGGCCAGGGCTACCCCGGCGATGAGGACAACGGCGAAACGTCGGCGTGGTACGTGCTGGCCTCGCTGGGCCTGTATCCGCTGCGCATGGGCTCGCCCGAGTACGCGATCGGCTCGCCGGCGTTCCGCCACGCCCGGGTCGAACTGCAGGGCGGCGCGGTGCTGACCGTCAATGCGCCGGACAACTCGCGCGAGAACGTGTACGTGCAGTCGTTGAAAATCAACGGCAAGCCGTGGAGCAAGACCTGGGTACCGCACGAGGTGATCGCCAAGGGCGCCACGCTGGATTTCGTGATGGGGCCCAAGCCCTCCCCGTGGGGCAGCGGCCCGGACGATGCGCCGCGCTCGCTCACCGCGCGCGGCCAACGCCCTTCCCTGCTGCATGACCTGCTCGGCGGCGGTGCGCGTGCGCAGGGTGCCGATGGACGGGCGCTGCAGGCGCTGGTCGATGACGATGCCGGCACCGTGGTGCCGCTGGGTGCCGGCACGGTGTCATTCACCGGGGTCAGCGACGGCGTGCCATCGATGTACACGCTGACCAGTGGCAACGCCCCGATCCGCGGCGGCGAGTGGACGCTGGAAGCGCGCCGCAGCGGTGGCCGCTGGATCACGCTGGACCAGCGCCGTGGCGAGGACTTCGCCTGGGCGCAGCAGACCCGTCCGTTCGGCATCGCCACGCCGGGCCGTTACGCCGAGTACCGGTTGCGCATCGCCGGGCCTGGGCGGATGCAGCTGGCCGAGGTGGAATTGCTGGCGCCGGTTGGGGAACGTTGAGGATGGGCGCGATGGCGTTCTGCAGGTCGATGGCCGATGGGGTCATGGGGAGCCGGCCAGCGGCCGGCACTACCGGGGTGCTGATGCTGGCGTTGGTGGCGTTCGATGCCGCGGCGTTCGAGGGCAGCCAGCAGCGCGAGGGGGTGACGCTGACCTACCGCGATCCGGGCGATGCGCTGGATGCGACGCTGCGCGGCCGGATCATCGAGACGTTCTTCGCGGCCTATCTGCGCGAACGCGCCGATTTCCATCCGGGCGCACCGGCGCAGGCGCGCATCGTGATCGACCCGGCGTACGACGGCGTCGCCTTTGTCGGCGAAGGCGACGGGGCCGCCACCATCACCATCAACCCGGGCTGGTTGGCCACACATCCAGACGACGTGGACCTGGTGACCCATGAGGCGATGCACATCGTGCAGGGCTACCCCGAGTACGCCAACGAACGCGTGCCCGGCTGGCTGGTGGAAGGCATCGCCGATTACGCACGCGACCGCTATGGTCGGCACAACGCGGCGGCCGGCTGGGCGCTGCCGACGGCGGTGAAGGACGGGCAGCGTTTCGATACCGGTTACCGGGTCACCGGTGCGTTTCTGAAGTGGAGCGAGGACCAGCATCCCGGGCTGGTAAAGGCGCTGGATGCGGCGTTGCGCGAGGGGCGCTATGCGCCGGCCTTGTGGACGCAGCGCACCGGGATGGCGTTGCCGGCGCTTTGGGCGGCATACGTGAAGGCGCGTTGATGTGGTGCTGGGCACCTATCGTAGAGGGGTGCTTGTCTTGCCGATCGCGCATTTGGAGGAGCCGGCCAGCGGCCGGCACTACCGGGGCTCAGCGCCGTAGCCGGCCAGCGGGCGGCACTGATGGGACTCAGCGCGCGCCGACCAGGCCGGCGTACAGCGCGAACAGCTGCTGGAAATAGCGTTTCGTCGTTCGACTGCGCATGGGACTACTCCGGRCTGGCCATTGGGGGTCTGGTCGGGCCCAGGGCGGCGGGAGCCGGTGGCCCTCCGCCGCGGCCGGGCCGCGTGGGGGTATTGGGCCTTGCGGAGGTTGCAGGGCGGTGACGGCCGGGCTACGGGACTATTGATCGGCAACGTCGCCGTCGGGGTAGCCATCGGCATATCGATCGGGGACGTAGCCATCGGCGTAGATTCACGCCATGGGTGGATACCGCGCGCAGCGCGGTCCAGGTGTCCAGGTGTCCAGGCCCGCAGCATCCACGCGTGGGGGTTCTGGCCGGCGTTGAACGCACGCCGAAGCCGCCTGGTGACGCGCAGGATGCGGGGCGAAGTGCATCCACGCATGGCGTGGCGCTACCTGTTTCGCTTCGCGAAACCAAAACGCGCCCCGAAGGGCGCGCTTTGAAAGCTGGAGCCTAAAAGAGCGGCGCGTTACGCCCCGTTCTTTTCGGCCTCCAGCTGCTTGCGGATCTGCGCATCGACTGCGGCGATCGCGGTCATGTTGAGCACGCGGCGCGAGGTGGCGCTGGTGGTCAGGATGTGCACCGGCTTGGCCACGCCCATCAGAATCGGGCCGATCGCCACGCCATCGGTGAACACGCGCACCAGGTTGTAGGCGATGTTGGCCGCTTCCAGGTTGGGCAGCACGAACAGGTTGGCGCGGCCCTTCAGCGTGCTGTTGGGCAGCAGCTTCTGGCGCAGCGCTTCGTCCCATGCGGTGTCGCCCTGCATTTCGCCGTCCACGTTCAAGCGCGGGTTGCGCTTGAGCAGCAGGCCACGCACGGCGCGCATCTTCAACGCGTCCTTGGAATCGTGGCTGCCGAAGTTGGAGTGCGACAGCAACGCCACCTTCGGCTCGATCCCGAACAGCTTCATGCGGTAGGCCGCCTGCAGCGTCGCTTCGCAGATCTGCTCGGCGGTCGGGTCTTCCTGCACGTGGGTGTCCACGAAGAAGAACACGCCGTGCTGGTTGATCACGCCGGTCATGGCCGAGGTGGAGGTCACCTTGGATTCCAGCGGCAGCACGCTGCGTACATAACCCAGTTTCTTGTGGAAGCGGCCGACCACGCCGGTGAGCATCGCATCGGCTTCGCCACGGGCCACCATCACCGCCGCGATCAGTGTCGGGCGCGAGCGCATCAGGTTCTTGGCCGCGGCCACGGTCACGCCGCGACGGCCGGTGAGGTTGTGGTAGTACTGCCAGTACTCGTTGAAACGCGGGTCGTCGTTGATGTTGGTGATGCCGAAATCGACCTCGGCCTTCATCCGCAGACCCAAGCGCTCGATGCGCGATTCGATCACGTCCGGGCGGCCGATCAGGATCGGGAACGCCAGGCCTTCGTCGACCACGTTCTGCACCGCGCGCAGCACCACTTCTTCTTCGCCTTCGGCATACACCACGCGCTGCTTGTCGGCGCGCGCACGGTCGTAGACCGGCTTCATCATCAGGCTGGTGCGGTAGACGAACTGGGCCAGCTTCTCGCGGTAGGCGCCCATGTCGGCGACCGGACGGGTAGCTACGTCCGAATCCATCGCGGCCTGGGCCACGGCGGCCGACAGCTCCACCAGCAGGCGGCGGTCGAACGGACGGGGGATCAGGTAATCGCGGCCGAAGCTCGGGGTTTCATCGCCATAGGCCGAGCCCAAGTCGCTGGCCTCGCGGCGCGCCATCGCGGCAATGGCGTGCACGCAGGCGATCTTCATTTCTTCGTTGATCGCCGTGGCGCCCACGTCCAGCGCCCCGCGGAACAGGTACGGGAAGCACAGCACGTTGTTGATCTGGTTCGGGTAATCCGAACGACCGGTGCCGATGAGCGCATCCGGACGTACCGAACGGGCCACTTCCGGCATGATTTCCGGGGTCGGGTTGGCCAGGGCGAAGATCACCGGATCCTTGGCCATGGTTTTGACCATGTCCGCCGTGAGGATGCCCGGGGCCGACAGGCCGAGGAAGATATCCGCGCCGTCGACGATCTCGGCCAGCGTGCGCTTGTCGGTGTCGCGTGCGTAACGCGCCTTTTCCGGGTCCAGGTCGGTGCGGCCGGTGTGGATCACGCCGTCGCGGTCGAAGGCCAGGATGTTCTCCGGCTTCAGGCCCAGCGAAACCAGCATGTTGACGCAGGAGATGCCCGCCGCGCCCATGCCGGTGGTGGCCAGCTTGATGTCTTCGATCTTCTTGCCGGTCACGACCATGGCGTTGAGCACGGCCGCACCGACGATGATCGCGGTGCCGTGCTGGTCGTCATGGAACACCGGGATGTTCATCCGCTCGCGCAGCTTGCGCTCGACGATGAAGCATTCCGGCGCCTTGATGTCTTCCAGGTTGATGCCGCCGAAGGTCGGCTCCAGCGAGGCGATGATGTCGACCAGCTTGTCCGGGTCGTTCTCGTCGATCTCGATGTCGAACACATCGATGCCGGCGAACTTCTGGAACAGCACGCCCTTGCCTTCCATCACCGGCTTGCCGGCCAGCGGGCCGATGTTGCCCAGGCCCAGCACGGCGGTACCGTTGGAGATGACGGCGACGAGGTTGCCGCGCGCGGTCAGCTCGCTGGCCTGCTGCGGGTCGGCCATGATCGCTTCGCAGGCGTGTGCCACGCCCGGCGAATAGGCCAACGACAGATCGCGCTGGGTCAACATCGGCTTGGTCGCGGTGACCTTGATCTTGCCGGGCGGCGAGAGCCGGTGATAGTCGAGGGCTGCCTGTTTGAAATCTTCGTTGGACATCGCTTTCTGCAGATGAATGGGCGAGAGGAACAGGGGATCATACCCCCGTTGGCGTGGATGGACCTGTCGCTACGCTGTCGCGGCCATGCTGCAACTGCACATATTTCCAGCCGTTCGGCAGCGTATGCAGGCAGCGTGGCGCACGCCGATGACAGGTCGCATCACTGCTGTGGCAGCGATAAAAAAGCAGGGCCCGCCATCCAGGGGGAGTGGGCAGGCCCTGCAACACACACAAACGCAAGCGGGTTCAGTGCGCCGACGCGGTCAGCGGCGACGGCAGGTCGTCGGTGGTCAATGCCGGCAGTTCGGCCTCGCGGCCATCCAGCGCCATCGCCAGGCGATCGCGGTCCAACGCGCCTTCCCAGCGCGACACCACCACGGTGGCCACGGCATTGCCGATGAAGTTGGTCAGCGAGCGACATTCGCTCATGAAGCGGTCCACGCCGAGGATCAGCGCCATGCCGGCCACCGGCACTTCCGGCACCACCGCCAGGGTGGCGGCCAGGGTGATGAAACCGGCACCGGTGACGCCGGCGGCGCCCTTGGAGCTGAGCATCGCCACCAGCAGCAGCGCGATCTGGTGGCCCAGGGTCAGTTCGGTGTTGGTGGCCTGGGCGATGAACAGCGCGGCCAGGGTCATGTAGATGTTGGTGCCATCCAGGTTGAACGAGTAGCCGGTCGGGACCACCAGGCCCACCACCGACTTGGCGCAGCCGGCGCGCTCCATCTTCTCCATCAGCGAGGGCAGCGCCGATTCGGACGAGGAGGTGCCCAGCACCAGCAGCAGCTCGGCCTTGAGGTAGCGGGCCAGCTTGAACACCGAGAACCCGCACAGGCGGCAGACCACGCCCAGGATGACGGCCACGAACAGGAACGCGGTGAGGTAGAACGAGCCCACCAGCCAGGCCAGGTTGATCAGCGACCCCACCCCGTATTTGCCGATGGTGAAGGCGATGGCACCGAAGGCGCCGATCGGGGCGGCCTTCATCAGGATGTGCACCAGGCGGAACACCGGGGCGGTCAGCGCCTCCAGGAAGGTCAGCACCGGGCGGCCCTTCGCACCAGTGAGGGCCAGCGCAATGCCGAACAGCACCGCCACGAACAGCACCTGCAGGATGTTGCCGTCTACGAAGGCGCTGACCAGGGTGGCCGGAATGATGTCCATCGCAAAGCCGGTCAGGGTCAGCTCGTGGGATTTCTCCACGTATCTGTGGACCGCGGTCTGGTCCAGGTCGGCCGGGTTGATGTTCATGCCGGCACCGGGCTGCACCACGTGCGCCACGATCATGCCCACGATCAGGGCCAGGGTGGAGAAGAACAGGAAGTAGGCCATCGACTTGGCGAACACCCGGCCCACGGTGCGCAGGTGGGTCATGCCGGCGATACCGGTGACGATGGTGAGGAAGATCACCGGGGCGATGATCATCTTCACCAGCTTGATGAAGGCATCACCGAGCGGCTTGAGCGATTCGGCGAAGGCCGGCTCGAAGTGGCCGAGGACGGCGCCCAGGACGATCGCCACGACCACCTGGAAATACAGCTGGCGGTAGAAGGGCAGCGGCTTGGCCGACAGCGCGGCGGCGGTGGGTACGTGCATGGCGGACTCCGGGAAAGCGGTGTTGTTGCGTCCGGCCCGCACGGCAGCAGCAGGCCAGTTCCAAGGAAACCCCGTCGCGGCGCCGGAACAGGCAGGGCGGCGGGGGATGGACGCATTTGTACGCGCGAGTCACCGCCACGCAGATAACCTATTGGTACTAGCCCCCCGGTTCAGGCAGCGATGGGTGCCTACACTGCGCCYATCCCGCCCTCCCCCACGGCGGCTGGTGACCGCGCGCAGCCCTGAAGGGCAACAGTTTCCGGCGCTGCGGCCGTTGTTGTCCTGTCCGCTTCAATGAACCCAGAGAGCTGCTCCTCCATGCGCCCGACCCCGACCCTGCTGGCCCTGTGCCTGGCTGCCACCCCCGCCCTGGCCTCGGCGGCCGATTTCGACAACTGGCCGACCAAGGTCGCCTTCAGCGATGGCACCGAACTGKCCGCCACCGCCAACATCGCCTACGACTACAACGATTTTTCCTCGGCCAGCGGCATCGAAGACGATGACGCGGTGCGCCGCAAGGAATTCGGCGCCACCCTGAAGAAGAAGGGGGTGTACGACGCGATGGTGTACTACGACTTCCAGGCCGACACCTGGCTGGACGTGTTCGTGCGCGTTGAAAGCAAGGCCTTCTTCGGCAGCGACATCGGCCGCTTCCGCTTCGGCTACATGAAGACCCCGGTCGGCCTGGACGCCAACACTTCCTCGCGCGCCGGCAGCTTCCTGGAAACCGCGCTGCCCGTGCAGGCCTTCTACGCAGGCCGCCGCACCGGCGTGGAGTGGGTGCTGGAGCGCCCGCAGTACCTGCTGCAGGCCGGCGCCTACGGCGGCAAGGACCTGCAGGGCGACAACCCCGGCACCACGCAGGCCGTGCGTGCGGTGTGGACCCCGATCAAGGCCGCCGGCGACGTGCTGCACCTGGGCCTGGCCTACTCGCAGGAAAACCCGCGCGGCTACCGCGATGGCCGCGACGTGCACCATGAAGCCAGCGCGCGCCTGCGCGCTCGTCCGGAAGCCGGCCTGACCGACATCCGCCTGGTCGACTCCGGCGCACTGGCCACTGCCGACCAGATCCGCCGCACCGGCCTGGAAGGCATCTGGATCCGTGGCCCGTTCTCGCTGCAGGCCGAAGCCCTGCAGACCACCGTCACCCGCCAGGGCAAGCCGGACTACACCGGCGACGGCCAGTACGCCATGGCCAGCTGGGTGCTCACCGGGGAATCGCGTCCGTACAACGCCGGCGCGGTGGCCAACATCAAGCCGGCCCATGACTACGGCGCGGTGGAACTGGTGGCCCGTTACAGCCGCCTGGACCTGGACGACGCCGATGTTTTCGGTGGCCGCCAGCACGACTGGACCTTGGGCGCCAACTGGTACCTCACCAGCCACTTCAAGTTCCAGGCCAACTACGTGAAGGCCGACGCCAGCCGTCGCGGCGTGCA
>NZ_JBFULB010000091.1:0-12792 GCF_056400545.1 Stenotrophomonas sp. P5_A8
CCTCATCCGGCGCGTCGAACACCGCAGCGACCGCATCGGTCACCGCCTGCGGAGGTCCGCTGCGGTCCGCGTCACCGATCCACCAGCGCCCGCCGCAGTAGTCCCGTCGGTAGCGGCGGTCCTGCGTAGGCAGCGGCTGGAAGCGTCCGTCGGCCAGCAGCCAGCCACGCTCGGGCGTGTCCTGCTCGCTCCCCGTGGCGTAGCGCGTGACCTCCCCGGGCCAGTCACGCCGGCCGGCACTGCCGCCGTACTGCCGGAAGCGCGGATACAACCCGCCCTGCTGGTAGCGCGCGGCATCCAGCGACCGTCCCCGCGCATCCACCCGCCGCCAAAGGTCGCGCTGCCGCAGCCACCAACCGCCATCGCTCACCGGCAGCAGCGCATCGATGTCATCGACGAACAGCACCTTGCCCCGCTCGTCCTGCACCTGACACGTTGCGCCGTCCCGGGCACCGCAGAATACGTAGACAGGGCGCCCCGGGAACGGCCCGGCCACCCACTGCCAGGCGTGCTCGTCCATCGCCATGACCTCGTGTCCAGCCATGTCGAAGAAGCGCAACGGCCCCGCGTTGGCATTCCACAGCACCCGGTCGGGTACCGCCAGCGGCTGCCATTGGCCCTCCTGCAATGCTGGCCAACGCACCTGCCCGAGCGCATTCACCACGGCATGGCCACGTCGCACGCCCTCGGCATCCATCAGGAAGGCTTGCCACAACGGCTGATCCGCAGGCTGCCCAGGCAGCGCGAAGCGTTCACCGTATTCGATATATCCCGGGTCCTCGCGCAGCAGCGTGCCGGCGTCATCGAACCACTGCTGCGGCGTGCCCTCGCCCTGCATGCGCAGCCAGCGATCCGCGGACAGCCGCTGCAGTCGCGCACCGTTGGGCGCCACCCGCAGCCGCCCATCGACATCGATCAGCGCCTCGGCGGAAAAATTATGCGCCAGCGCAGAGAATGTCTCCGCCGGCGCGGCCTGCACGCCGGTCGCCAGCGACAACAGCGCGCACAACCCGACTATCCGTTTCATGGATCACATCAATCAACAGCGGAGCTGCACGCTAGCGCCTGGGGGTGGCCGATGCAATGCAATGCGTCGTGGCCGCCTGCAATTCCGATAGCGCCGACGGTTGCTCGGCGCCTCGAATCTCTTTCCAGGATCACGAGGAGCCGGCCAGCGGCCGGCACTACCGGATCGATCACAGCGTCATCGGACGCCAACCGGCGGCGGGCCCTGCAGCGCTCAATACACCGGCAGCGAAATGAAGCTTGCCTGCTGTGGTGCATGCCACACCTGCTGCGTGGCCTTCTGGTAATCGCCCGGCCTGGCCAGGTAGATGTTGGGCACGAAGGTCTGCGGGTTGCGGTCGTACAGCGGGAACAGGCTCGATTGCACCTGCACCATCACCCGATGACCGGGCTGGAACACATGGTTGGCCGTCGGCAGGCCGAATCTGTAATCCAGCACCTGATTGCTTGCGATCGCCTTTGGATCGCTGAAGCTCTCCCGGTAGCGCCCACGGAAGATCGCCATGGATACCGCCAGCTCGTAGCCGCCCATCTCGGGCGTGGACGGTGTCTGGTCGGGATAGACGTCGATCAGTTTCACCACCCAGTCGGCATCGCTGCCACTGGTGGCCGCCGCCAGGTTCACCTGCGGTGCCCCGCCGATGCGAAGCGGCTCGGTGAGCGGTTCACTGACGAAGGTCAGCACGTCCGTGCGCCCGTCCACGAAACGCTGGTCCTTGACCAACCAGCTGGTCCACATGTCGCGGTCGGCGAAGCGCACCGGGCGCGGCACGAACGGCACCGGCTTGGCCGGATCGGACACGTAGGCCTCGTAGTTCGCCTCACCCGGCTGCGGCGCCTGGAACGACAGCTTGCCTCCAGCACGCAGGTACAGCGGTTTGGACTGTGCGGCGGTGCGCGGCCACTGCTGCAGCTTGTCCCAGTGGTTTTCGCCGGTGTTGTAGATCAGCACCGGCGGCGTATCGGCCTTGGCCGCGCCATCCACCAGGTACTGGTCGAAGAACGGCTTGAGCACGTCGCGGCGGAACTGCAGCGCGGTATCGCCGTCGAACTTGAGCGCGCCCAGATTGCTGCCGTCGTAGTTCACTTGGCTGTGCCGCCACGGGCCCATCACCAGGTAGTTGAGCGTGTTGCTGCTGTCGCGCGGTTCCATGGCCGCATAGCTGTGCACCGCGCCCCACATGTCTTCCTGGTCCCAGAGGCCCTGCAGCCACATGGTCGGCACCTTCAGCGGCGTTTTGGCCATCTGCGCATCCAGCGCCTGCGCCTGCCAGAACGCGTCGTAGGCCGGGTGTTCGATGAGCTTGTGCCACCACGGCAACTGGTCCAGTCCGTTGGCCTTGGCATAGTCGCCGGCCGACCCGGCGCGCAGGAAAGTGGTGTAGTCGTCGTAGCCCACGCTGGGAATCGCCGGTCCCTTGCCGCGCTTGGCCAGCTGGCCGGTGAAGTAGCCGAAGTTGACCTGGCGGAAGGCACCGTAGTTGAGCCAGTCATCGCCCATCCAGCCATCGATCATCGGGCTCTGCGGCGCGGCCACCTTCAACGCCGGATGCGGGTTGGTCAACGCCATCACCACGGTGAAGCCTTCATACGAGGACCCCAGCATGCCGACCTTGCCGTTGCTTTCGGGCACGTGCTTGACCAGCCAGTCGATGGTGTCCCACGCATCGGTGGCATGGTCGACCTTGGTAGGGTTGAGCGGCCCGCGCAGCGGCCGGGTCATCACGTAATCGCCTTCGGAACCGTACTTGCCGCGGATGTCCTGGAACACGCGGATATAGCCGCCGTCGACGAACACCTCATCGCCCTGGGGCAGGATGTCACGCATGTGCGGCGAGTCGATGCGCTTGGCGCGGTTGGCCGCGTCGTACGGGGTGCGGGTCAGCAGGATCGGGGCATTCTTGGCGCCTTTGGGCACCACGATCACCGTGTAGAGCTTTGTGCCGTCGCGCATCGGCACCATCACCACGCGCTTGTCGTAGTCATCGTGCGCGGTCGGCGTCACGAAGCCCTTGGCCGGGATGTCCGGGGTCATCGGCGAGGTCTGCGCCGACACGCTGGCGGCAACCATGAAACTCAACAGCACGACAGGCACGACACGGACACGCATGGGCTCTCTCCCGGCAGATGGTGGCGACGAACCTTTGCAGCCTAGCGCCGGGCGCACGGCCCGGGTAGGTGCCAAAGGTCGCCATTGCGCGCATTCATGCGCCAACCGACGTTTCCTGCAAAGCCGCCCACTGCAGCCCACCGTCGTGTCCGGCGACCAGCACTGCCAGCGCTTCGCGCCGGGTCGCTACCCCGGCATGGTCGGTATGGTCTTCGCGGTAGCGCACCGCACAGGCACCGCCCGGCAGCGCGATCGCCGCCAACTCGGCCACCTCGATGCGCAGGCCTGCCCGCCGTCCATGCGCGCCCGCGAAGAAGCGCGCCAGTGCCGGCTTGTCCAGGCGCACTCCGCCGATGCCGACCATGCTGAAGTCGTCGTTGAAACGTGCCAGCAGCCGTTCCAGATCACTGGCCGGCAGGCGCGCGTTGAACCAGTCTTCGATCAGCACGTGCAGCATGCGCACCTCATCGAAGGCGGCGTGGGAACGTTCGGTCTGTGCAGGGGTCATGTGGGATTGGCTCGCAGGGAAAGGGACGCTGCCGGTATCCGCCACAGCAGCGGCAGTGGCAGCAGGGTCATGCCGCTGGCCAGCAGCAGCGTGAGGAAAAACGCGCGCTCGGGCAGCACGGCGGTCAATGCACCCAGCACGCACGCCAGCAGTGCGGCGGCCAGGCAGAAGCTGAGCTGGCGATTGAGATTCCACAACGCGCTGCCCGGCATCAGTTCTTCATGCGCCAGGCCCTGGAACGCCAGCGTCTGTGCGGTGCTGCTGCACAGGCTGCCGCCCAGGCCCATCAGCGCGAACGCCAGCACCGCCAGCAGCGGTTGCGAGGGCTGCACGCCCAGCAGCAGCGCGATGCCCGCAGCCTGGCAGACCATGCCGGCACTGAGCAGCACGCGTGGGCCGATCCGCGGCAGCGCGCTACGGGTGGTGGCAATAGCACACGCCGAAGCCAGCGCCCACGGCAGCATGAAGCCGCCGATGCTGGCCGGGCTGTAGCCGAGCCGACTGAGCAGCAACGTCGCCACCAGTTGGGTCCCGATGAAGGTGCCCGGCACCAGCAGGTAGATCAACATCGCCAGCCGCAGCGAAGGATGCCGCAGCAACGTCCACTGCAGCACCGGCTGCGCGGTGTGCCGGGCGGTGCGTGCATAGACGATCAGAATGCCTGCGGCCGCTGCCAGCAGCGCAATGCCCTGCGCGCGCTGCTGCGCTTCGGCGATCAGGCTCAAGGCCACCAGCAGCAGGCTCAGGCCCAGCGAGCCCAGCACCAGCCCGCGTCGATCCAGGCGCGGCAACGCCAGCCTCGCTTCGGGCCGGATCCACATCGCCGCCAGCACCAGGGCCAGCATCGCCAGTGGAACGCTGGCCCACAGCACCCAGCGCCACGATCCCAGCCCCACCAGCCAGCCGCCCAGCGCGGGCGACAGCGCCGGCACCAGCAGCGCGACCGCCATGATCCGCGCGGTCAACCGACCCCGTTCGGCCGGCGGGCAATGCCGGTAAGCCATGGCCTGTCCGACCGGAATCAACAACCCACCACCGAGGCCCTGCAGCAACCGCCAGCCGATCAGCGCCTCGATGGTCGGCGCGCTGCCGGCCAGGATCGCCGCCAGCGCGAATACGCCCAGCGACAGGCACAGCAGCACCCGTTCGCCCAGCCGCGCGGCCAACCAGCCACCCAATGGAATCACCAGCGTCAGCCCGAGCATGTAGGCGTTGCCGATCCACGCCAGCTGCGGCACCGAGGCATGCAGCTCGGCCGCAAGCGCCGGATAGGCGACGTTGCCGATGAACATGTTGACCAGGTCCAGCGAGAACCCGAGCAGGTACAGCCCTTCCACTTTGGCCCGGTAGGTCATGGCGCGCTCCGTTGACGAGGGCGTAGCATGCGCGCCGGGAAGCGCTGGATAAACCGAGCATCCGATGCAAGACTGTCAAATTATTTTTGACATTCAAAGGCAAGGCGATGGTCAGCCTGGACCGCTTCGAGATCTTCAAAGCCGTGGTCGATGCCGGCAGCCTCACCGCAGCCGCGCAACAGCTGGGCCACAGCAAGGCGGTGGTGAGCTTTAACCTCAAACGGCTGGAACAGGAGCTGGGCGTCACCCTGCTGGTGCGCAACACCCGCAGCCTGGCACTCACCGAGGCCGGCGAGCGCTTCCACCAGCATTGCGTGGCCATGCTGGCCACCGCCGAGCAGGCCATCGAGGAAGCCCGCAGCGAACAACAGCAGCTGCGCGGCACGCTGCGCCTGACCACCACACCCGAATACGCCAGCGCCAGGCTGGTGCCGCTGCTGGAAACATTCCGCGCCCAGCACCCGCAGCTGCGCCTGCACCTGTCGACCTCGCCGACGCATGCCGACCTGATTCCCGAGCGCTTCGACCTGGCGATCCGGCTCGGGCGCATGGCCGATTCGGAACTGCGCGCCACCCTGCTGGACGAGCATGCGTTGTGCGCGGTGGCCGCGCCGTCACTGTTGTCTGCGTTGCCCGATGCGGCCGCGCGCGACAGCCCGGACTGGGTACGCACGCTGCCTCGGCTGGGTTATCCCCGCCTGGCCGACCTGCCCCTGATCGCGCCCGATGGCAGCGATCAGCTGTTTGCCAGCAATCCGGCCGACGCGGTGGTCACCGTGGACAATGCGTCCACGCTGCGCGCCTTCGCGCTGGCCGGGGCCGGGGCGACGGTGTTGCCGCAGTGGTTGATCGCCGATGACCTCGCCGCAGGCCGGCTGCTGCCGATCCTGCGTGGGCATCGCTTCCCGCGCCAGGGCGTGTATGCGGTGTTTCCCAACACCGCGCATCCCTCGCGCCGGGTGCAGTTGCTGCTGGCGCACCTGCGCCAGCATCTGCCGGGGTGAACCCGACGGCAGGCACGACCAGCGGTCGTGACCTGCCCGGACGCCGGGACCGGTCGGTGCCGGCCGTTGGCCGTCCCGCATCGGTAGGTACCGACCGTTGGCCGGTACCTGCCTTGCTCAGCGCACCACACCACCGCTCAACACGATCGGCGTGGTCTGCAGCGGCTCGCTGGCCGAGCGCGACAGCTGCAGTTCGTAACGGCCTTCAGCGATCTTCCACTGCTTGTCGGCGGTATCGAAGCTGGCCAGCGTCTTCGGTTCGGCTTCGATGCGGATCCGGCGCGACTCGCCCGGCTGCAGCATCACCTTCTGGAAACCGATCAGGCGGATCGGGGTGGTGCTGCCATCGGGCATCTTCAGGTACAGCTGCGCCACGTCCGCGCCGGCGACCTTGCCGGTATTGCGGATATCCACGGTGGCGACCAGGCGCTGGCCCATCGAGGTGGCGCTCAGGTTGTCGTAGCTGAACTGCGTGTACGACAGGCCATGGCCGAACGCGAACTGCGGCACCAGGCCCTTGGCGGCGAACCACTTGTAGCCGACGTTGGCGCCTTCGATGTTGTAGTCGATGGTGTCGTCCGGCTTGTGCTTCGGATTGAAGCCCAGCCCGTTCACTTCCGGGCGCGGCAGCTGGCTGGCATCCACCGGCCATGTCACCGGCAGGCGGCCGGACGGATTGACCTTGCCGGTCAGCAGCGCGGCAATGCCTTCGCCGCCACGGATGCCCGGGTACCACGCCTGCAGCACCGCCGGCACCTGCTGCAGCCACGGCAGCTCGACCGGGCCGTTGGTTTCCAGCACCACCACCGTCTTCGGGTTGGCCTTGGCCACCCCGGCGATCAGCGCGTCCTGGTTGTCGGGCAGTTTCATGTGCGGCAGATCGACCGACTCGGCCGACCACTGCGTTGCAAACACGATCGCCACATCCGCCGCGGCGGCAGCGCGCGCGGCGGCGGCCACGTTGCGGCCATCCACGTATTCGATGCTGGCGTCCGGGCGCTCGGCGCGCAGCGCTTCCAGCGGCGAGGACGGGTGGAAGATCACCGGACCCGGCCAGGTGGTCGGCAGCACGCCCGGTACCGCGTTGGTGCCCTTGKCGGTCCAGCCGACCATCGACGAACCACCGCCACCGATCACGCCCTTGTCGGCGTGGCCACCGATGATCACGATGCGCTTGACCTCCGGGCCCAGCGGCAACACGTTGTTGGCATTGCGCAGCAGCACGCTGCCTTCTTCCACGGTGCGCTGGGCGGCCGCGAAGCCGGCGTCATCGTCGATCGGCTGGTGCTGCGGCGGCACGTCGAAGTTGCCGTTGGCGAACATCGCACGCAGGATCCGGCTGACCATGTCGTCCAAACGGGCGCGCGGCACCACGCCACCGGCCACGGCCAGGCGCAGCGGTTCATCGAAGAACACCGCCTTGTCGAACACTTCACCGGCCGACTGCTGGTCCAGGCCGGCCAGTGCCGCCTTCGAACCGCTGTGCACGCCGCCCCAATCGGACATCACGAAACCGGGGAACTTCCATTCCTGCTTGAGCACCTGGTTCATCAGGTAATCGTGCTCGCAGCCGTAGGTGCCGTTGATGCGGTTGTAGGAGCACATCACCGAGCCGGGCTTGCCGATGTCCAGTGCGATCTCGAAGGCCAGCAGGTCCGATTCACGCATGGCCTGCTCGCCGATCTCGGCGCTGTGGAAATTGCGCGAGGTTTCCATGTCGTTGAGCGCGAAATGCTTCATCGTCGACATGACGTGCTGGCTCTGCACGCCACGGATCGACTCGCCGACCAGGCGACCGGCCAGCAGCGGGTCTTCGCCGGCGTACTCGAAGTTGCGGCCATTGCGCGGATCGCGCTGCAGGTTGACGCTGCCGGCCAGCAGGATGTTGAAGCGCTGCTGCCAGGCCTCGCGGCCCATGGTGGCGCCACCGGCGAAGGCCACTTCCGGGTTCCAGCTGGACGCGGTGGACGGACCGGACGGCATCGCCGTGGCGTGGTCTCCCTTGCGGATGCCGCCCGGGTTGGTCACGCCCACGCCGGCATCGGCCGACTGCTGCGACGGAATGCCCAGCCGCGCCACGCCCGGCACGAAACCGGCCGAACCGACCGCGCCTTCCGGCAACGGCCCGCCATCCTTGCCCAGCCCGAAGTAGCTGTGCAGCATCTGGAACTTCTCATCGTCGGTCATCTTCGCCACGATCAGGCGGGCGCGTGCATCGGCGTTGAGCGAGGTATCCATCCACGGCGTGTCGCCACCGACCGGGGCGGCGTAGTCCAACGTCAGCAGCGTGCCCTTGAGCGCGGTCTTGCCGGCATCCAGGCGCAGCTTCACCGACGTGCGGGAGGCGGACTGGAAACCATTGGAATAGGTGTCCTCACCACGCGCCTCGAAGCCGGCCGCGCGTGCGCCGGCCTCATCGGCGCCCAGCAGGACCGCCGGGGCGCCCACGCGCGATGCATCGACCAGCGCCTTGAACGCGGCGCCCGTCGCGTCGCCATCGGCGGTGCGGGTATACAGCGCCACCACGTGGCGGCCGTCGTTCAAGCGCAGGTAGTTCAGGCCCGGGGCTTCGATGCCGGAAGCCGCTTCCACCGGCAGGCGCGAGATCACGATGCTGCCGCGGCGCTCGGCCGAGGCCGGATCGGCGCTGACGAAACGATAGGTGTAGCCCAGCTGGTCGGCCAGCGCTTCCAGCGGATCCGGCGCGCGGCTGCTTTCAGCCGTATCGGCGGCACGGTGCACGTTGCCGATGGTCAGCGCGTCCACGTTCAGGGCCTGCAACTGCGCGGCGACGTCCTTGGCATCGAGCCAGTCCGGCGCCTGTTCCAGGCTGAGCACGGTGAAGGCATCGCCGCTGTCGGCGACCTTCGGCGAGGATGCCCAGGCCGAAGCGGCGAGCGAGAGCGTGATGGCGGCCGTCAGGGCCAGTGGCTTTGAAATCGTTTTCATGAGCGGGCGAAACACCTTTGCTTACGCAAAAAATCCAGGGAGTCGTGCCGCAGAAGGGTGCAGCGCCAAGATGGCGGATCCCGGCCTTTGCAGGCCGGTATCGGGTACTACCCGGGGCAACGCAGCTACGACCAGGCCCCTCCGCCCGTCGATACAGCCATGCTGTCCGGTGGGCGCCGCAGGCGGCACCCATCCGGTGAAGAGTCGTCCACCCTGTTCATGCCTGTCAACAGCGTGTTCAGATTCGCAGGCGCGTGCGGCGGCTTGCGATCACCCTGCCGGGGGCTTCACCACGTGGGTGGCCGTCGGCTCCAGCACCTGCCCGTCTGCGTCGCGCGGCAGCAGCGGGGCCAGTTCACGGCCCTCGGTGAGCGTCAGCAACTGCGAACGCGGTTCACCTTCGGCGAACAGGAAGCCCTCGCCCCATTGCCGCAGCGCCACCACCAGCGGGAACAGCGCCCGGCCCTGCGTAGTCAGCACATAGTCCTGGTAACGGCTGCCATCGGCCGCCGCCTGCTGTGCCAGCACGCCGGAGTCCTGCAAGGCCTGCAGGCGCTGGCTGAGCATGCTGCGCGACATGCCCAGGCTGCGTTGGAAATCGCTGAAACGGCACACGCCGTCGAAGGCGTCGCGCACGATCAGCAGCGACCAGCGATCGCCCACCACGTCCAGCGCGCGCGCCACCGGGCAGGTCAGGTTCGGATCGTCATTCATGGCGGGCCCTCCAGAAGTGGTTTCATTTTAGAACCGCGTGCGCCAGAATCAACTGGTTCTAATTTGAGACCACCGCATGTCGCATGCCGCCTCCCTGCCCCGTACCGCCACGCCCCTGCTGCTGTTGTTCGCCTGTGCCGCCGGGCTCAGCGTGGCCAACGTCTACTACGCCCAGCCCCTGTTGGATGCGCTGGCAGCGGACCTGCACATCGGCACCGCGCGGATCGGCGTGGTGATCGCCGCTACCCAGCTCGGCTCGGTGCTGGCCCTGCTGTGGCTGGTGCCGCTGGGCGACCGCCGCGACCGGCGCCGCCTGATGGCGGTGCAGAACGCGGCGCTGGTGCTGGCCCTGCTCGGCGTCGCCTGCGCCGGCAACCCGCTGGCGTTGTTGCTGGGCATGCTCGCGCTGGGTCTGCTCGGCACCGCGATGACCCAGGGCCTGATCGCCTACGCGGCCGCCGCCGCCGATCCGCACGAGCGCGGCCGCGTAGTGGGTGCCGCCCAGGCCGGGGTGGTGATCGGGTTGCTGCTGGCGCGGGTGGTGGCCGGTGGCGTTGCCGACCTGGCCGGGTGGCGCGCGGTCTACCTGCTGTCGGCCGCGCTGATGGTGGTCAGCGGCGTGCTGCTGTGGGTGCGCCTGCCACGTTTGCCGATACCGGCCGCAACGCCGCAGCTGTCCCTGTTCGCACTGCTGCGCCAGCAACCGGTGCTGCGCCGGCGCGGCGTGCTGGGCTTGCTGATGTTCGTTGCGTTCGGGCTGTTCTGGAGCAGCATGGCGCTGCCCCTGAGCGCACCGCCGCATGCGCTCGACCACACCGCGATCGGCGCATTCGCGCTGGTCGGCCTGCTCGGTGCGCTGGCCGCTTCACGCAGCGGGCACTGGAGCGATCAAGGCCATGCCGAACGCGTGACCGGCGCGGCGTTGCTGTTGTTGCTGCTGAGCTGGGCGCCGCTGGCGGGGCTGTCGCTGCACCTGGGCTGGCTGGTGCTGGGCGTGCTGCTGCTCGATCTGGCGGTGCAGGCCCTGCATGTCACCAACCAGAGCCTGATCCTGGCCGCCGCGCCGCACGCGCAGGCACAGGTGATCGCCGCCTACATGCTGTTCTATGCCGCCGGCAGCGGGTTGGGTGCGGTGCTGGGCAGCGCGATGTATGCAAGCTACGGGTGGAGCGGTGTGTGCATCGCAGGCGGGTGCGTCTCGTTGCTTGCCCTGGGCCTATGGGCGGCCCTGCGTCGTTCCCGGTGAGCGTTGCGATGGGGCGGCGACCGTGTTTCCGCTACCCTGTTGGACACAGGCAACCCTGCCATGTCGACGTGATGATGCGCAGAATGCGGTGGTGGTGGTGAACGAGCAACGCTGGACCGGCACGTTGCTGCTCGGTGCGCATTTCGCCCTGCTGCAGGGCCATGCCGGCGCCACCGGTGCCCATGCCCACTACGCGCATCAGATCCTGCTGGCTGACACCGGACAGTGGACGATAGAGGACGAAGACGGCATGCGGTCCGGGCCGCGCATGCTGCTGCCCTCCTTCCAGTCACATGCCGTGCTTGCCGTCCCCGCGCGCGGCTGCACGCTGTGGCTGGAACCCAGCCATGTCGACCTGGCGCATCTGCAGGCCCAGCTGCCGCAGCTCCCCTGCGATCCGGTGGCACTGCTGCCCTGCCTGTCGACCCTGATCGCCCGCACACCGCTGGACCGACGGCTGCAGGCAGCGTTGTCTGCGCTGGATGCGCACTTGCCCGAACGCGTCGCGGCCACGACCATCGCAGCGGCCGCGCACCTGTCCGAGAGCCAGTTGCACCGCCGCTTCCAGCAGGACCTGGCGGTATCGCTGCGCGGCCTGGTGCTGTGGCGCAGGCTGCGCCAGGCCCTGGTCCTGGTGATGGAGGACCACAGCCTCACCGCCTGCGCCCATGCCGCCGGCTTCGCCGACCTGGCCCATTTTTCGCGCAGCCTGCGGCGCATGTTCGGCGTGCGTGCCGAGCATCTGTCACGCCTGCACCTGCAGCACTACCGCGACGACCGCTCCAGCCCCGGCGGCGGCGGCGGTGCCTCCCCATGCGGCAATGCACGGAACGGGGCCAGCAGCTGCCCTGGGTAATCCTTGGGATAATCCGGCTGGCTGCCGATGCCCAGATCGTCCACCCGCATCCGGTAGTCCGCATCAAACGCGGTGCCCAGCAGATGGTCCCAGACGGTCAGGAACAGCCCGAAATTGACGTCGCCGGCCGTGCCATAGCGCATATGGTGGAACCGATGCAGCGGGGCCCATGCCATCACCTTGCCCAGCCAGCCCGGCCGCATGTCCACGTTGGAGTGCTGCAGCAGCAGCTGGATGGCAATGGCGAAGGCCAGCACCGCCGCCACCGGGTACGGCATGCCCAGCAACAGCAGCGGCAGCACCCCGCCCAAGGCTTCGGCCGTCTGGTGCAGCGGGTGCTTCATCAATCCGTTGAACCCATACATGCGGGTCACGCTGTGGTGGACCGCATGCAACCGCCACAGCCAGGCCCAGCGATGGCTGGCGTAATGCACCAGGGTGATGCCCAGGTCCGCGGCGACGATCGCCAGCACCACCTGCGCCACAACACTCCAGTGCGTCGGCCACAGCTGCCACGGCACCCACGTGGCCACCAGCGGAATCGCACCGATCGCCAGCAGGTTCAACCCTTCATTCACCAGCGCGTGGACGGCATCGCGGCCCGCATCGCCCTGGCGTGCGTTGAAGGCCGGGTCATACGGCCAGCAGCGCTCGGCCAGCCACKACACGGCGATGGCCAGCACCAACCCCGGCAGCAGCCACAGGGCCGATCCCGCTGCATACCCCACCCACCACGTGGCCATTCCCACGCATCCAAGCAGCATTCCCGGCGCATACAACGCCAACCACCATCGCTTCATCGACCTGCTCCATACAAAGGAGCGGCCATGCTCGCGACAATGGCGCGGCCGGGCTTGAACAAACCGCGCATCCCGCCGCGGCCGCCGGTGCGGCCTTCCATGCCCTCCACATCGACTTGACCCCCACGGCCGCTGAAGCGGCGGGCAGGCCACTGGCTGAAGCATTCATCACCCCGGCTGCGTTCAAACTGCCGTCGCGCGAATCGTTAGCATGTTGACTAAGT
>NZ_JBFULB010000092.1:0-12750 GCF_056400545.1 Stenotrophomonas sp. P5_A8
ATTCATGGGGAGCCGGCCAGCGGCCGGCACTACCGGTGAGGCCGGGGGCCACCCAGGGGCCGCGCTTACCCGCGCAGTTCCTGCAGCGCGGCCAGCACCACGGCCACGTCGGCCTCGATCTTGAACAGCTCGCTCTGCAACCCATCGCCGTGCGCGGTCTGCTTGAGCACACCGATCACCTGCCCGGCATCGCGCGGCGAATCGAAGCCCTCGCTCTGGATCAGCAGGCTGCCATCGCCGGCCAGCAGCTTGAAATAGAAACGGCCGTCCTTCTCGCGGTACTGCTTGAACAGCGGCGGCGCGGCGCGGGCCTCGGTGGCGGCATCACCGGCGATGTTGCCGGCACTGGACAGGTCACGCAGGCCTACCGCATGGCGCAGTTCCTTCAACAGCGGCATCGCATACTGCTCGCGCAGCTGCTGGCCGCGACGGCGCAGCAGCGCCTCGATCTTTTCCGGCTCGGCCATCAGCGCCTCGTAGCGCTCGCGCAGCGGGGTCAGTTCGGCATCGATACGCTCGAACAGCTGCTGCTTGGCATCGCCCCAGCTGATGCCATCGGCGAAGGCCTGCGCGAACGCGGCGGTCTGCTCGGCGCTGGCGAAGGCCTGGTACATCTGGAACAGCGCCGAGCCCTCGGTGGTCTTGGGCTCGCCCGGTGCGCGCGAGTCGGTGAGGATGGCGAATACCAGCTTCTTCAGCTCCGCACGTGGGGCGAACAGCGGAATGGTGTTGTGGTAACTCTTGCTCATCTTGCGACCGTCCAGGCCGGCCAGCGTGGCCACCTGCTCGTCGATCACCACCTCCGGCAGCGGGAAGTACTCCCTGCCGTACACATGGTTGAAGCGCTGGGCGAAATCGCGCGCCATCTCGATGTGCTGGATCTGGTCGCGGCCCACCGGGACGCGGTTGGCCTTGAAGATCAGGATGTCGGCGGCCATCAGCACCGGGTACATGAACAAGCCCGCGCTGATCCCGGCATCTTCGTCCTGCTGCTCCTCGCGGTTCTTGTCCACCGCCGCCTTGTAGGCGTGGGCACGGTTGAGGATGCCCTTGCTGGCGATGGCGGTCAGGAACCACATCAGCTCGGTGGTTTCGGGAATGTCGCTCTGCCGGTAGAACCACACCTTGTCCGCGTCCAGCCCGCACGCCAGCCAGCTGGCGGCGATTTCCAGGGTCGAGCGCTGGGTCCGCTCCGGCTCCTGCGCCTTGATCAGGCTGTGCAGGTCGGCCAGGAAGAAGAAGCTCTCGATGCCCGACGCCTGGCTGGCGGCAATGGCCGGACGGATGGCGCCGACGTAGTTGCCCAGGTGGGGCGTGCCGGAGGGGGTGATGCCGGTAAGAACGCGGGTAGTCATGTGGGGGATCATTACGGACAGGTGAACCGCGCCAGTTTACCTGCCCGGGCGCAACCCCGTTGCAACCCCTGGCGCGTTCAATCCGTTACCCCCATCGCGGAGCCCTGCCATGAAACGCCTGATCCTGCCCCTGTTCGCCGTGCTGGCCCTGTGCGGCTTCCGCCCCGTCCCGGAGTACGACCGCGGCCCGGTCCACCTGACCGTGCTCGACCGCGACGCCGGCACCACGCTGCCGCAGTACCGCGATGGAGCCCAGCGCTGGATCGCCGGCGAGAAGGGCCACCGCTACAGCGTGCGGCTGCGCAATGGCAGCGCCGAGCGGGTGCTGGTGGTGGTCTCGGTGGATGGCCTTAATGCGATCACCGGCGAGGTGGCCGCACCGGGCCAGACCGGCTACGTGCTCAACCCCTGGCAGACCGCGGACATCAGCGGCTGGCGCAAATCCTCGGACGAAGTGGCGCAGTTCGTGTTCACCTCGCCGCAAGGCAGCTACGCCAGCCGCACCGGCCGCCCGGACAACATCGGGGTAATCGGGATCGCGGTGTTCCGCGAAGCCAACGCCATCGCGCGCGACCTGTCGCCGGCGGTCGAGCGGCGCAGCCTGCCCGCGCTGCGCGGGCGTGTCGACGCGGCTGAAGCCGCTGCCCCGGCGGTCGTCGACAGCGTCACCACGACCGGTTCGGCAATGCGCTCGCCGGCGGCGGAACCCGCCCAACGCCTCGGGACCGGCCACGGCGCGCGCGAAACCTCGCGCGTGCGCGATACCGCCTTCGAACGTGCCAGCGTGGTGCCGGCCCAGCAGGTAGAGGTGCGCTACGACAGCGCGCGCAATCTCGCCGCGCGCGGCATCCTGCCCGTGCCGGTGCAGCAACCCCGCGATGGAACGCCCCGCGCCTTCCCCTCGCAGTACGTGCCCGATCCACCGCGGCGCTGAGCGGCGGTAGACAGCAACGCATACGACACGGGCCGCAGTAGCGGCCCGTGTCGTGTTTCATACCCCCGATGAAGCGGCCGCGTTTACGCGGCGTCCAGCGGCGTCAGTGGAAATCCGGGTAGTCCTTGTGCATGGCTTTTTCGAAGTCCTTGACCTCGGACTCAGCGCGGTCACGCGCCCAGCCATAGCGTTCCTGCAGACGGCCTGCCAGATATTCGGCATTGCCTTCGGCCACCTTGAAATCGTCGTCAGTCAGGTCGCCCCACTTGGCCTGCGCCTTGCCCTTGAGCTGGGTCCACTTGCCGGAAATGATGTCTTTGTTCATGGGTTGGCATCCTTGATTGCAACGGCACCGTCGCCGTGGATACAGACTGCGACAGTCGGCGTTTGGACACGGTCAAGCGCGCATGAAACGGATGCTCACCTGCTTGAATGGACCATGGCTGCCCAGGCAAAACCCGACGCAAAGAAAAAGGCCGGGAAACCCGGCCTTTTTCGTTGACGCCTGATCGAATCGATCAGTTGGTCTTGGCAGCGTCTTCGACCTTCTCGCCAGCCTTCTGCACATCCTTGCCGGCACCGGCAACGGTGTTGCAGCCGGACAGCATGGCCACCGAGAACATCGACAACAGCATCAGTGCAATAACACGCTTCATGGGGTTCTCCTAATTGATCTACGTCGACACCGGAATCCGGTCCCACCTGTCAGATGGGCACGCGCGCGCCCTCGGCGCAGTGCGGCCCTTCTTCCTGATCGCGGTGACGTAGTGGCCGTTTCCGGCACTGCCGCCGCGTGGATGCAATCTGGCGGGAACGGCGTGCAGCGAATGTGAACGCGGCTTGCGATCATTCAGCCACGCGCCGGAAAGCGCCGCGTGGCGAGGATCAATCGCGCATCAATGTGGATTTCCCGAACAGGCTTTCGACCAGGTCCACCGCCAGCACCGCCGTGCTGTTGCGGTTGTCCAGCAGCGGATTCAGCTCGACGATATCCAGTGACCCCATGCGCCCGGTGTCGGCGATCATCTCCATCACCAGCTGCGCCTCGCGGTAGTTCACCCCGCCCGGCACGGTGGTGCCCACGCCCGGGGCGATGCTCGGATCCAGGAAGTCCACATCGAAGCTGACATGCAGGTGGGTGTTGTCATCGATGCCCTGCAGCGCCGCTTCCATGGTGCGCTTCATGCCCGCCTCGTCGATGTAGCGCATGTCGTACACATCCACCTGATGCTGCTTGATCAGGCGCTTCTCTTCCTGGTCCACCGAACGGATGCCGATCTGGTGCACCTGCTGCGGGCGGATCGCCGGGGCGTCGCCGCCCAGCCGGGTCAGCGCGTCCGGGCCCAGCCCGCACAGGCAGGCCACCGGCATGCCGTGCACATTGCCCGACGGGGTCACCTCGCTGGTGTTGAAGTCCGAATGCGCATCCAGCCACAGCACGCGCAGGGTCTTGCCCTGCTCGCGGCACCAGCGCGCCACCGCGGTGATCGAGCCGATGCCCAGGCAATGGTCGCCGCCGAGCATGATCGGCATGCGCCCGGCCTGCAGCTCGGCATAGGTGGCGTCCATCAGTGCGCGGTTCCAGGCCACCACTTCGTCCAGGTGGCGATAGCCCTGCACCGGCGGCGTCCACGGATTACGCGGGCCGTCCAGGTTGCCCACGTCGCGCACGTCCACGCCCCGGGCGGTCAATGCCTCGGCCAGCCCGGCGATGCGCAGGGCGTCCGGCCCCAGGCCCGCGCCGCGATGGCCCGCCCCGATATCGGTGGGAACGCCGATCAGGGAAACCGGGGAATACGTGGCCATGGGGTGCCTCCTGCAAATGCGGAAAAAGAGCCACAGTCTAGCCAGCCCGGCATGGGACGACTCGCGGCGATGCAGCAGTACCGGCAAGCCAGACAGGTTGCCGATGACCGTCGACGGCGCTGCGCGCCACTGAGCGTAGGGCGACGCGGCTGGAATGCCTTGCGCGTCAATGCTTTGACACCCGCGTCGACGCGCACGCGGTTCATCCTGCGTTACCCGTGAAGGCAAAAATACCGTGCTACATTTCACACTTCTTCGCAGTACTGATTGACTAATCCATTACGGATTGGTTCGTGTTTCGTCGTGTGCCAGGGGGCAGTACGTGCAGCGCAGTACCATTCACCAGATTGTCCGCAGTGCCAGCGGCGAGAGCCAGCCGGCCCGACAGTTGTATGACATCGACCGCATCCAGGCCGCATTCGCGCAGGCGCGCGAACGCGAGCGCGGCATTTCCCTGCTGATGCTGTCCACCGCCGATGGCCGCGCCGTGGCCGAGGATTCGGCACTGGACGTGGACGGGCGCCGCCTCGCCGCGATGGCCAACTCGTTCCTCACCCTGGGTGAGACCGTCTCGCGCGAACTGGCGCTGAGCGAAGCCGACTACGCCACCATCTGTACGCGCCAGGGCAACGTGGTGCTGATCCGCATCCAGGGCGACAAGCCGCTGACCCTCACCGCCGTGGGCGCACATGCGCTCAACATGGCCGTGCTGCTGTTCCATGCGCGCGAATGCGCCACCCGTCTTGAAGCCGTGCTGCGCGCTCGCGCCGCCTGATCGTCCTCTTTCTGCAGTGCCTTCGGACGGGTCTTCGGCCTGTCTACCTCTTTGCCTGACTCACAAGGATTTTCATGTCCAATCTCAATCTGGAAAAGCTCAACGCGGTCGCCGGTTTCGTCGGCGCGGCCCTGGTCGACAGTGATAGCGGCATGGCCCTGGCCACCGTCGGCGGCGGCAATATCAACCTGGAACTGGCCGCGGCCGGCAACACCGACGTGGTGCGCACCAAGCGTCGCGTGGCCGAGCAGCTGGGCCTGGCCGACAGCATCGAAGACATCCTGATCAGCCTGGGCACCCAGTACCACCTGATCCGCCCGCTGGAGAGCAACCCGGTGCTGTTCCTGTACGTGATCATGGACCGCGCCAAGGCCAATCTGGCGATGTCGCGGCACGAACTGAAGGCCTTCGAAAAGACCCTGGACTTCAGCTGATCGATGCATGTCCCGTGCGGCGCAGGCCGCGCGGGATCTCCGCGCCGCAGCGTGCCCAAGGCATGCGATGACCGGCCGCTTTGGCACCCCCATGAAAACCCCCATGCGTACCTTCCAGATCGCCTCGATCGGGCTCGATCTGTTGCACCAGACCCGGCTCAAGCTGGCCAGCTCGATGCTGCTCGCCGAGCGCTTGGACGTGGCCCTGCAGGCGTGGTCCGCGCAGACCGTGGACCTGCTGGTGATCGGCCTGGACCATGCCGCCGGCGCCGGTGCGCTTGCCCAGGCGCGTGCGCAGGGCGTACCGACGTTGGTCATCGCGCGCCGCTTCGATGCCAGCGCGCGCGGTGAACTGCCGCACGGCGCCACCGTCCGCGATCTCAACGAACAGCTCTCCACGCTGCTGCTGGCCGCACCGGAGGCGACTGCTTCGGCGCAGGGCACGCCGCTGCTGCTGCAGCTGGCCCAACACGGTGCACCGTCGACCGGCATGCACCTGCTGCAACGCGGTGCGATGACGCTGCTGGTCGACCCGGGCACACGCAGCATCGCCCTGCCCGCGTCCACCACGCTGGCCGAGGTGGCCGCGCAACTGGACGATGCGACCTGGTCGCCGACCGCCATCGATGCGCAGACCTTCCAGCATCAGTACGCGTATCGACTGCCGCAGCGGCATTCGTTCGAAGCGCTGTTTTTCTGCATTGCCCGCCATCGTCCCGAACTGCTGCCCGCAGCGGCCGGGCAGGCCTCGCTGCGGCTGCGCCAATGGCCCGACCTCAATGCCGAGGATGTGCCCGGCCACTGGCTGCTGCCGATCGCGCGCCTGCACGCGCGCCCGTGGCGTGCCAGCGCGTTGGCCGGTGCCTGTGGCATACCGCACGACACCGCCCAGTTGCTCTTTTCGGCCGCCCTTGCCAGTGGCCTTGCCTTGACCGAGGAAGCCCCCGTGACCCGTTCTGAACGCCGCGGCGACACCACCGATTCACGCTTCTTCTCCTGGGTGGCGCGACGCTTCGGCCTCACCTTGTTCCAGGGAGCCGCATCATGAGCCAGCCCGCCAACAAGCTGGTTTTCGTCGGTGGCATGGGCGCGGGCAAGACCACCGCGGTACGCGCGATCTCCGATGTCGAGCCGGTCAGCACCGAAATGCCGCTGAGCGAAGACGCGTACGGTGACAAGGTCGAAACCACGGTGGCGCTGGACTACAGCTCGATCGAGCTGGACGACGGCGAACTGCTGCACATCTACGGGGTGCCCGGCCAACGCTACCTGGATTTCATGTGGCCGATGGTCTGCGAAGGCGCGTTGGGGGTGATCGTGCTGGTCAGCGCGCGCCACCCCGAGCCGATCGCTTCAACGGTGGAACTGCTGAACGAGTTCTCGCGGATCGCGCCGCAGGCCAGCCTGGCGGTGGGCATCACCCGCACCGACGAACATCCCGAGCTGCTGGTGCCCGACGTGCGGCAGGCGCTGTTGGATGCCGGTTTCCGCCTGCCGGTGATGCGCGTGGATGCGCGCTCGGCCACGCAGGTGACGTTCCTGGTGAAGTCGTTGTTGTCGTATCGGTACGCGCAGACGCAGTAACGCTCGCAAGCGGGCCCTGTCGGGCGGAAGGGCGATGCGGGAAATGGTGCCGGCACCCGGATTCGAACTGGGGACCTACCGCTTACAAGGCGGTTGCTCTACCAACTGAGCTATGCCGGCAAAGGCACGGCGAGCGGCATGGGCCGTCGCGGAGCACGAATTCTAGCGCAACCGCGCACAGTCCAGCGAGCGCTGCTGGGCCGCGCCGCTGCGTTGGCGCACCGCACCGGGGTCGGCCTGATCGGCGAGGGTCGCATCCAACCACCACTGCGCGCTGCCATCACCGCCGCTGGCGACCATGCGGGCGTTGAAGCCGGCGGCGCTGAGTGCGGCCATGCGGCGTTCGGCGCCCTCGCGGTTGCGGTACTGGCCCAGGGCGATGGCGTTGGTCTCTTCGCCTTGGGCAATGATGTAGTAATCGCTCACCCCGGCCGCCACGATCCGCTTGACCGTGGCTTGTGCCTCGTCGCGGCTGGCGGCGGCTGGCAGCAGCACCCGGTAGCGGGTAGCCCCGGCATCGGCGATCTCACGCAGGCGGGTACTGCGCAGTGATGCACCGGCCTTGGCCTGCGCGGCCTGGGCGGCGGCACGGTCGGCGAAGGGCCCCAGGCTCACGCATTGCGCCGGCGCGGCGGCGACCGGCGTGGGAGCAGCCGCAGGTGCGACAGCCGGCGCAGGGGTTGGCGGGACCACGGCAGGTGTCGACGTCGGTGCCGGCGCTGCAGTCACGCTGGCGGTCGCCGGCTCGGTGATGGCCGCAGCGGGCGTGGCGACCGGCGCCGGCGCCGGCGTCGGCTCGGGCGTCACATCATCCAATGCCTGGGTTGGCGCGGCCGCCACCCTGGCGGCCGGCGGCGGACTACCGGTGGTCGGCAGCAACTGCAGCTGCGCCACGCCGGTAGTCGGGGCGGGCGCGGCCGGCACCGGGTCGCCACGCAACATCCACCACAACGCCACCCCCAGGTTGAGGATGGCCAGCACGACGATCAGGGCACGGGTCAGCATGCGGGGATCCTACCCTGCGTCCGCAGGCTGGTGCACGGCCCAGCGCGCCAGGCCATCGAGCACCAGCGCCGGCTGGAAGTGCGCATCCACCAGCAGCGGCATCAAGGCCGGTGCGCCACCGCCATGCACCAGCAGTGTCGGCATGCTGCCCAGCAGCTCGGCCGCCTGCAGGCGGCTGCGTTCGATCAATGCCACCGCCGCCCCGTCGCAGCCGGAGGCCAGAGCATCGGCGGTGTCATTGGCGAACTCGCTGTAGTCCCCGCCCGTGGCCGGCAGCTGCACCGCACGCGCATGCAGCGCTTCGCGCATGGTGGTGGGCGAGGCCGCGATGCGGCCGCCGCGATGCAGCCCGTCGGCGTCGAGCAGATCGATGGTCAATGCCGTGCCGACACCGGCCACCACCACCGCTTCGCCACGTTCGGCCACGGCCAGCAGGCCCAGGAAGCGATCCACGCCGAACTTCCCTGGGTCGGCGTAGGCCACCTGCACCCCGGCATAGCGCGCCTGCGTGCGCGCCACCCGAACCTGTTGAAAGCGCCCCTGCAGGATCGCCAGCATGCTGCGCGTCAGGGCGGGCGCGGCAACGCTGGCCACATAGGCCACCCCGCCACTGGGCAGCGCCTGCAGCGCGTCGGCGGGCATTGCTTCGGCACCGTGCGGCCAGGCCTGCACATCGCCGGCACGCGCACCCTGCAACGGTGCGAACTTGAACCGGGAATTGCCCAGGTCGAACAACCAGTCGCTCATTGCGCCCTCACGCTGACTTCGCCGGCATGCACATGCTGCTCCACGCCATCGATTCGCACGCGCAGCGCGCCATCTTCGGCCAGCCCCAGCGCGACGCCTTCGCGCCACTGTCCGCCCTGCTCCACGCGCACGGTCTTGCCCTGCAGCAGGTCCAGTTCGGCATAGCGCGGCAGGAACGGCGCCAGCCCCTGCGCATCGAAGGTTTCCAGCGCCGGCAACAGCCGCGCCAGCACGGCGGCCACCACGGTATTGCGGTCTACCGGCGCGCCGGCCAGGGTGTCCAGGTCGATCCACGGCTGGGCGATCTGCGCCGCCGATGCCGCCGGCATGTGGACGTTGATGCCGATACCGATCACCGCGCGCGCCGGGCCGGCATATTCGCCGCCGCCCTCGGCCAGCAGGCCGACCAGCTTGCGTCCGTCCACCATCAGATCGTTCGGCCACTTCAACCCTGCCTGCACGTAGCCCAGGTCGTGCAGCGCCTCGGCCACCGCGATGCCGGCCACCAGGCTCAGGCCGCTCAGGCGGACCAGGCCACCGGAGAACAGGCGCAGCACCGACAGGTAGACGTTGGCGGCCAGTGGCGAGGCCCAGGTCCGGCCGCGACGGCCACGGCCGCCGGTCTGGCGCTCGGCCAGCAGGACGCGAACGCCCTGTTCAGGCGCGCTGCAGCGCAGCAATTCAGCGTTGGTGGAGTCCACAGTCCAGGCGACCTGCAGCGACTGCAGCAGGGCCTGGGTGACCTTGGGCAAGCCGGCGCGGATGGTCTCCGGTTCCAGCAGGTCCAACGGCCGGGTAAGCCCATAGCCCTCACCGGCGCGCCCTTCGACTTCCACGCCGGCCGCCCTAAGTCCTTGAATCCGCTTCCAAATTGCAGCCCGGGTCTGGCCCAGTTCGCGGGCCAGGGCATCGCCGGACAGGCGTCCGGCGCCCAGTTTGGCCAGCAGTTGGCGGTCGTCCACGGCAGCTTCCATCAGGTGATCGGGAAAATTATGCGGGAAAGCCCGATCCGCTGCCTGCCGGAGGGCTTCCAATCGCGGCGCTGAATCGGGCTAGAATCGAAAGCTGACCCGCCTTCCGGATGTCGACGATGCGCCCGTTCGCCCATTGCCTGATCCTGCTGATGGCCCCCTTGGCCGCGCACGCTTCCGATGCGCTGACCAGCACGGGGCGGGGCGGCTGCGTGTATTCGCCGGCCGAAAGCGAGCGCACCGCGCCTGCAGCCGCACCGGCGGCACGTGCGCCTGCGGCCAAGCCCAGCGCCGCCAGCGGCGGCAGCACGGGTGGCGGCGGCAGCGATGACGACGTGCTGCCGCGCCTGCGCGCGCCGAAGTGGCACAGCTTCCTGCCGGGCATGTTCCGCTGATCGAACGTATGTGGGGCTGGTTGCGGCGCACGCCGCGCGCCATTGATGCAGACCTGTGGCAGCAAAGTTGCCAACGCGCCGCGTGGCTGCGCGGACTGGACGGGGAACGCCGCGAGCGTCTGCACACCCTGAGTGCGCGCTTCCTGCACGAAAAAACCATCAGCCCGGTCGGCAACCTGCAGTTGGACGAAGGCGACGGCGTACTGCTGGCCGCGTTGTGCTGCCTGCCGTTGCTGGAACTGGGTGAGGTTGGCCTGCGCGGCTGGTCGCAGCTGATCGTCTATCCCGATGCCTTCCGGGTGCAGCGCAGCCATGTCGATGCCGCCGGCGTGCTGCATGAGTGGGATGACGAGCTCATCGGCGAATCCTGGGACAGCGGCCCGCTGATCCTGTCGTGGGCCGATATCCAGGCCGACATCGCCGATCCGCATGCCGGCTACTGCGTGGCCGTGCACGAGATGGCGCACAAGATCGACGCACTGGACGGCGCCATCGATGGCACCCCGCCGCTGCCGCGCGACTGGCAGCGGCAATGGGCCAGGGATTTCCAGACCGCCTACGACGCGTTCTGCGCGCAGGTCGATCGCGGCCGCGACACGTTGATCGATCCGTATGCGGCCGAAGCCCCGGAAGAATTCTTCGCGGTGGTCACCGAGTACCACTTCTCCGCGCCGGATCTGCTGCAGCAGGAGATGCCGACGGTTGCCGCGCATCTGCGCCGTTTCTACGGCGAGCCGCCGGGCCTGGCGGACAACCACCAACCGTCATCCGCTGCCCTGCACGTCACCACGCCCCGGTAGGCATCGACCGTTGGTCGATGCAATGTCCGGAACTGACGGACCTTACGGCCCGGGCGGCAGCTTCACTTCGAAACGCGCACCGCCCAGTTCGGGCGAACGCTTGACCTGCAGTTCGCCACGGTAATCCTTGATCAGGTCCTGCACGATCGACAGGCCGATGCCGTGGCCCTGTACGCGCTCGTCGCCGCGCACGCCACGCTGCAGAACCTTGGCAACGTCCTCCGGGGCAATGCCCGGGCCATCATCATCCACCGACAGCACCARCCCGGCACGCCGTGCGCCCGGCGCCGGCAACGGCTTGGCGGTGAGCAGCACACGACGGTTGGCCCACTTGAAGGCGTTCTCCAGCAGGTTGCCGAGCAGCTCCTGAAGATCGCCCGGTTCGCCATGGAAGCGCGCGGCTTCATCGATATCGAATTCGCACAGCACGCCCTTGCCGGCGTAGACCTTCTCCAGCCCGCGCACAATCTCTTCGGCGTTGGACTCGATCGGCAGCGGCGCCGAGAACAGCTTGTGGCCCGACGAAGCCGCGCGCGCCAACTGGTAGGACACCAGGTTGTTCATGCGCCGTAGCTGCACGTCGAATTCCTGCCGCAGGTCCTGGTCCTGCGCGCCGCTGTCCAGTTGGGTGCGCAGCACCGCCAGCGGTGTTTTCAGGCTGTGCGCGAGGTCGGCCAGGGTGTTGCGCTGGCGCTCGAGGTTTTCGCGCTCGCTTTCGATGAAGGCGTTGATGCTGTCGGTGAGCGGCTCCAACTCACGCGGGTGGCGCTCGCTCATGCGCGCGGTTTCGCCACGCTGCACCTTGGTCAGTTCGGTGATCACGCGCCGCATCGGGCGCAGGCTCCACTGCAGGATCACGGTCTGCAGCATCAGCAGGATCAGGCCGGCACCGCCCATCCAGAACCAAACGCGGCCACGGAAGACGCGCAGCTGCGCGCCAAGCGCGCGCGAGTCTTCCATCACATAGATGGTGTACGGAAATTCAGTGGTTGGATCGGCTTCGGCATCCCAGACCAGGCCCATGCCATAGCGATACACCGAGCCCTGGCTGCCATCGATCTGGACCATCGGCAGGGGGCCTTCAAACACCTCCCGCAGCGGCGCCAGCAGGCCGGCGCTCGGCAGCATCGGCCCTTCGGCCGACAACGAGTTGCCTTTGCCTTCGGGCATCACGACCTGCAGGTAGAGGCCGCTGCCGGGCATGTCGAAGCGCGGATCCGGTGGCTGCTCGCGGATGTACAGCGAGCGGTCACGGGTGAAGTCGATCCCGGCCGCGTATGCCCGGGCGTAGTTTTTCAGGCGCTCCTGGAGGTTGGCGCGCGCCGTATCGGCGAAGGCCGCATCCAGCGCGTAGCCGGCGATGGCCAGGAACGCGACCAGGCCCACCGAGGCGGCCAGCAACTGGCGCGCCTGCAGGGAGCGCGGCCGCCAGCGTTTGAAGAACCACAGACGGCCTGACATCGTTCAATCGCCCTGCAGGGCTCAGCCCTCGTTGCGCGGAATCGCGAAACGGTAACCGCGGCCACGCACGGTTTCGATCGGCTTGAGTTCGCCATCGGCGTCGAGCTTCTTGCGCAGGCGACCGATGAACACTTCCAGCACGTTGGAATCGCGATCGAAATCCTGCTGATAGATGTGCTCGGTGAGGTCGGCCTTGGAGACCAGTTCACCGGCATGCATCATCAGGTATTCGAGCACCTTGTACTCATAGCTGGTGAGGTCCACGTTGCTGCCGCTGACGCTGACCGTCTGCGCGGCAAGATCCAGCGCGACCGGGCCGCATTCCAGCGTCGGCTTGCTCCAGCCAGCGGCGCGGCGCAGCAGCGCGTTGACGCGGGCCAGCAGTTCTTCGACATGGAACGGCTTGACCAGGTAGTCGTCGGCGCCCTGCTTGAGGCCCTCGACCTTGTCCTGCCAGCTCGAGCGTGCGGTGAGGATCAGCAC
>NZ_JBFULB010000093.1:0-12666 GCF_056400545.1 Stenotrophomonas sp. P5_A8
GCGAAGGCGAGCGTCCCAAGTATCTCTCCGACAGCGCGTTGTTCGACACCATGCTGACCGAACTTGAGTCGCAGCCCCACGGCCAGCCCTTCTTCGCCGCTGCCTACAACTTTCAGACGCACGCGTTTCTGGACGGCGAGTACGCCTATGCGGGCGGCGACAACCCGCTGCTCAACCGCTTCCATACCTACGACCGCGATCTCGGCCGGTTCATTGACCGTTTCATGGCAAGCCGCCTGCATGAGAACACGCTGCTGGTGTTCACCGCCGACCACTCCACCTTCCCCGGACCCAACGCGGTCCGGGCAGATGACCGCGTCCACGGGTACTTCGTCGATACCATCCCGTTGCTGATGTACTGGAAAGGTGCCGAGCACCGGATGATCGACGTGGCCGGCAAGAATTCGCTGGACCTGGCGCCATCGCTGATCAGCCTGCTCGGGGTGAAGAAGGCCCACAACCTGTTTCTCGGCTGCACATTTTTCGAAAAGTGCGCAGTGGACAAGGTCTCCAACCTCGGCGCCGAATACATCCTGACCGATGGCGACGGCTCCTATTCGGAGTACTACGTCCCGCCGTCGCAGAAGACCTACTACGAAGAGAGCAAGCGAGTCATCGAACGCTACAAGTCGATGGATATGGTCATCGACGCCGACTGAGTTGCCGACATCGCCCGATTCGGCCGGCTTCCGCTGGATACGACGGATGCCAGGGATCTGAAGCAGTGAGGCACCCCTTTCAGCCCATCTGCTTCAAAAGCGACACCCGATTTTGGTACAATTTCCGGTTCGACCAGCAGCTGCCAGAAAGCGGAGCTCCGACCCATGCGCCCGCTTCACGATAGCCCCCTCGCACCCGATCCGGACACCAAGCGGAAGCGCTCGGTCGCTTTTCTGCTGGTTATCGGTGCCGGCTATCTGGGGCTGTTGGTGTATCTGGACCACGGCACCGGGATCCTGTCGAGGCTGGCGGACCTGTCGGGCCCTCTTGCCGTATGCGCGGTACTGGTCCTGCTCAGCTTCGCGATTCGCTACCAGCGCTGGCATACCGCGCTGTCCGCCCAAGGACATCGCGCGTTTCCGTGGTGGGCGGGCCTACGCGCGTACCTGGCCGGCTTCGCCTTTACCGCATCCCCTGGCAAGGCCGGGGAGCTGCTGCGGATCCGCTATTTCGGGATGTTCCAGGTGCCGCCCAGGACGGTGCTGGGCACCTTCATCTACGAGCGTGGGCTCGATCTGCTGGTCATAGTCTTCCTTGGACTCGGCGCGGCCACGCTGATCCCGGCTTTTGGCCTGCTGGTCGGCGTCGTGCTGGGATTCCTTCTGGCGCTGTGCCTGGCCGTCGCCTGGCCGTGGCTGCAGGCCACCCTGGACAGCGTCGCCGCCCGACTGCCGGGCAAACGGGTTCGTCAGCTCGCCAACTTCCTGCTCAGTGGCGCCAGGGATGCCGGACCGCTGCTGCACCTGCGCACCCTCGGCCCAGGAATCGCCCTGGGTGCGCTCGCCTGGTCCCTCACCGCAGCCGCATTCGCCTACCTGTGCCACGCGATGGGCATCCCCCTGGCCTGGCAGCATGCGCTGGGCATCTATCCGGTCGCGATGCTGGCAGGTGCGGTATCGTTCGTGCCGGGCGGCGTGGGCACCACCGAAGCGGCCATCGTGGTGATGTTGGGCGCATTGGGAACCTCGCTCGATGTCGCACTGGCCGCTGCCGTCGGTATCCGCCTGGTCAGCCTCTGGATGGCCGTCGCAGTGGGGATGCTGGCCATGCTCAGCCTCGAACTGCCGTCCAGCCGCCACGGGATGCGCTGAGTGGACCACCGCACTGCAAGCTTGATTTCCTTGGACGAGAACACTGCTTTTTCCATGCACAACGTGCCCACAACCGCCGGAGTCCTGAATCTTGGCCATTGAACATCGTGCCCTCTGCGTGGACCTGGACGGCACGCTGCTGCGCAGCGACATCCTCTATGAATCGCTCCTCGCCCTGCTCGCCCGCAACCCGCTGTATCTGTTCCTGATCCCGTTCTGGCTACTCGGCGGCAAGGCGGCGGTCAAGCGCCAGCTGGCATCCCGCGTGCAGCTGCCTGCCGAGACCCTGCCCTACGACGAGCGCGTGCTGGAGATTCTGCGGACCACTACGCAGCGACCGCGCGTGCTGTGCACCGCGTCGGACCAGATGCTGGTGCAGCCGATCGCCGACCATCTGGGCCTGTTCGAAGAGGTGATGGCCAGCGATGGCCACACCAACCTGTCCGGCCACAACAAGGGCAAGGCGCTGGCCGAGCGCTTCGGCGAACGCGGCTTCGACTACATGGGCAATGGCCGGGTCGACCTGCAGGTCTGGGCGCACGCCGGCGGCGCCATCGTGGTCAACAACGGTGAGGGCCTGGCCCGCGAGGCGGCCAAGCGCACCGAGGTGCTGGCGCACCTGCCCGCGCAGAATGGGGGCCTGCTGACCTGGATCAAGGCGCTGCGCATCTATCAGTGGTTGAAGAACCTGCTGGTGCTGGTGCCGCTGCTGACCGCGCACCGCTTCCTCGACCCCACAGCACTGGTGGATGCCGGCACGGCGTTCCTGGCCTTTGGTCTGTGCGCCTCGGGCGTGTATCTGCTCAACGACCTGCTCGACCTCACCCCCGACCGGATGCACCCGCGCAAGCGCAAACGTCCGTTCGCGGCCGGTACGCTGCCGCTGCTGCACGGTCTGCTGGTCGCGCCGCTGTTGACCCTGGCCGGGTTCGCATTGGCGTTGCTGTGCAGCCCGTCGTTCGCGTTGGTATTGCTGTGCTACTACGTGATGACGTTGGGCTACTCGCTGCAGCTCAAGCGCATCGTCATGATCGACGTGGTGCTGCTGGCCGCGCTGTATACCGTGCGCATCATCGGCGGCACCGTGGCGATCGGCTCGGAACTGTCGTTCTGGCTGCTGGCGTTCTCGATGTTCGTCTTCCTCAGCCTGGCGATGCTCAAACGCTACACCGAGCTGGCTTCGGCCCTGGCCAATGGCAAGGAGCTGGCGATCGGACGCGGCTACTCGGTCGCCGACCTCCCCTTGGTGCAGTCGCTCGGCGCGGCCGCCGGTTACATCGGCGTGCTGGTGTTCGCGCTGTACATCAACAGCCCCGAGAGCATGGAGCTGTACCGCCATCCCAAGGTGCTGTGGCTGCTGTGCCCGATCCTGCTGTACTGGATCAGTCGCATGTGGATCGTGTCCCATCGCGGCGACATGCACGATGACCCGATTGTATTCGCCGCCACCGACCGTGGCAGCCAGATGGTCATCGCGCTGGGCGTGGTGATCGTGCTGGCCGCGATATGAGGTCTGCCGGCGGCCAGTCCTGGGGGCGTTACCCCCGGGCGACACAGCAGCTGGCGCCGGTCACCGACCGTGCTGCCCTGCTGCCGGCCGTCGATGGCCTGATGCTGCCCCATGGCAATGGGCGCAGCTATGGCGACAGTTGTCTCAACCCGGGCGGCACGCTGTTGATGGCGCGGTCGCTGGACAGGTTCATCGCGTTCGACCCCGCAACCGGCATCGTGCGTTGCGAGGCCGGCGTGACGCTGGCCGAGATCATCGAGCTGGCGCTGCCGCAGGGCTGGTTCCTGCCGGTCACGCCCGGCACCCGCTACGCCACGGTGGGCGGGGCGATCGCCAACGATGTGCACGGCAAAAACCATCATCGGGCCGGCAGTTTCGGCCACCACCTGCGGGGTTTGGAGCTGCTGCGCAGCGACGGCCAACGGATCGCACTGGGTGCCGATGACGCCACCGGGCTGTTTGTCGCCACCATCGGCGGCTTGGGCCTGACCGGCTTGATCACCTGGGCCGAACTTCAGTTGCGGCGCGTGCCTGGGCCGTGGATCGAAACCGAGTCCATCCGTTTCGACTCGCTGGACGAGTTCTTCACGCTCTCGCGCGACTCGGCCGCGGGCTTCGAATACACCGTGGCGTGGATCGACTGCCTGGCCACCGGCAAGCAGCTCGGGCGCGGCCACTTCCTGCGCGGCGACCATGCCCGGGGCGACCCGCGGGCGGCCACGCCCAGCGCGATGCCCCGCCGCAGCATCCCGTTCGTGCCGCCGGTCTCGATGGTCAACGGCCTGACCCTGCGCCCGTTCAACACCCTGTACTACTGGCGCCAGCCCGGCCGCCGCACGCGCCACCTGTCGCACTACCAGAGCTACTTCTACCCGCTGGATGGCATCAACGACTGGAACCGGATGTACGGCCCGGCCGGCTTCCTGCAGCACCAGTGCGTGCTGCCGCCGGCAACCGCGCGCGAGGCCACCGCCGCCCTGCTGTCGGAGATCTCGCGCAGCGGGCGCGGCTCGTTCCTGGCGGTCCTGAAGGAATTCGGGGATGCCCCGGCACCGGGTATGCTTTCCTTCCCGCGCCCGGGCACGACACTGGCGCTGGACTTCCCGAATACCGGGCCTGACCTGTTCAGGATGCTGGAGCGGCTCGACCGTATCGTCGCCGAGGCGGGCGGGGCGGTGTACCCGGCCAAGGATGCGCGCATGTCCGGCGCCCTGTTCCGCCAGGCCTTCCCGGCCTGGGAGGCCTTCTCCCACCATATCGATCCCCGTTTTTCGTCCGGCTTCTGGCGCCGGGTCATGGAGTAAGCATGCAAAAGGTTCTGATCATCGGCGCCACCTCCGCCATCGCTGAAGCGGTGGCCCGGCTGTATGCCACCCGCGCCAGCACGATTTTCCTGGTCGGCCGCAACGCGAACCGCCTGGACGCCATCGCCGCCGACCTGCGCGTGCGCGGTGCCCACCAGGTGGACGCCTATGCGCTTGACGTCAACGACCTGGCCGGTCACGCCGCCATGCTCGACGCCGCCTGGGCGGCCAGCGGTGGTATCGATACGGTGCTGATCGCCCACGGCACCCTGCCCGACCAGGCCGCCTGCGACCAGTCGGTCGATCTGGCGATGCGTGAGTTCATCACCAACGGCACCTCCACCATCGCGCTGTGCACGGCACTGGCCCAGCGCCTGTCGGCCGGCAGCAACCTGGCGGTGATCTCCTCGGTCGCCGGTGACCGCGGCCGTGCCAGCAACTACCTGTACGGCAGCGCCAAGGCGGCGGTCACCGCGTTCCTGAGCGGGCAAGGCCAGCGCCTGGGCAAGCTGGGCATCAACGTGCTGACCATCAAGCCCGGCTTCGTCGATACCCCGATGACGCAGGCCTTCAAGAAGGGCGCGTTGTGGGCCTCGGCCGACAAGGTCGCGCAGGGCATCGTGCGCGCCTCCGACCGGCGGCGCGCGGTGGCCTACCTGCCGGGTTTCTGGTGGGCGATCATGATGGTGATCAAGAACATTCCTGAGTTTGTCTTCCGCAAGATCTCGCTCTGACATGACTGCACTGCACAACAGGGGAGGCACCGGCGCGGCCGCCGATGCCGATGCCGATGGACGTGGCGTGTCGCGGGCCAGGATCAAAAATATGCTCGGCGCGCGCTGCCTGGTCCTGCTGATCTGCGTATTGATGCTGGCCGGCTGCAACACACCGACGGATCCTGCGCGGGCGATGCAGGGTGGCTGCTCGCCATCGACCTTCCCCTTTTTGCCAGTTGATGCGTCCGTCGAAGGACGCATCACCCGCTGCGATGGTGGCGATGACTGGACCGGCAGGATCCAGACCCAGCCTTATCCTGCCGGTACCCGGCATATCGACGTGATGCTCACCGGCTACCCGTCTGTCCACGGCATCAACCTGAGCGCGGTCGGTCAATCCGGCAGAACCGCCCCCATCCTGTCGCTGCCCACTCCTCGGGAAAGCTGGCAGCGCGTGAATCTCACCATCCCCGAGGACGTGTCACGGGAAGCATTCAGCGTGGTGCTTGAGGATCACGCAACCGGCATGTACGGATGGGCCGGGTTGGGGGCATCCACCGTCACGCTCGCAGACACGTTCAAGCAGGGCCTGCTTCCGTTGCTGCTGGCGGTGCTGTTGGGCAATGCGTGGCTGACCGTGTTGTCGTTCTGCCTGCCGCGCGTCGGCACACCTCGCGAACGGGCGCTCACGGGGCTGCTTGCCGCAGGGTGCATCTGGCTGCTGGTGTTCATCGCCTTCGTCGGATCGGCCGCGCTCGGCAGTGTGGTATCCGCCGTGGCAGTGCTACTTCCGTTTGCATGGGCCCTGCGGACCGGACGGCGCCCTGGCCGCACGTTCGGCGAGCTTGCAGGGATCCAGAAGGAACTGCTGCCGGTGTTGCTGCTGGCGCTGCTGGTGCTGTGGATCGGCCTGTTCCCGTTCCATGGCAATGGCATGCCAAACGCAGAAGGCGCCAGCCGATGGCGCCCGCTCCCGATCGACGCGTGGCTGCCCATGCTGTTTGGCGACATGCTCGCGCAGGGCCGGCTCGATGTTCCGATGATCGGCGACTGGCTGAGCAGCGACCGCCCCCCGCTGCAGGCCGGCCTGTACCTGATGGTGCGCGACACCTGGCCCCAGGCCCATGGCTTGGTCTACCAGGGTATCTCGACCTGGGCGCAGACCCTGTTCCTGCTTCCGCTGGCGGCCCTGCTGGATCGTTTCGCCGGCAGATCGGTTCGAACGCTCACCCTGTTTGCGCTGTGCCTGTCCGCACTGGTACTGGTCAACGCCTTGTTTGTCTGGCCCAAACTGCTCGCAGCGGCGTTCTGCCTCATCTACTACGGCGCCCTTTTCCCAGCTGGTGGGATGCCGCGACGTTGGGGCCAGGCCGGTATCGCGGCTGCAATGGCGATGCTGTCCCACGGGGGCGCCCTGTTCTTCCTCGCCGGCGCCTCGCTGATGCAACTGGCATGGTACCGACGCGCGGGCCTGGTCATGCTGACCCGCACCGGTGCTGTCGCCCTGGCAGGTTATCTGCCCTGGATCGCCTACCAGCGTTTCATCGATCCTCCCGGTGATCGTCTCATCAAATGGCATTTCGCCGGCAAGGTGCCACCCGGCACCGAAAGCGCGCTGCATGCGCTGGTCGATGCCTACTCACACCTGACGCCTTCGCAGTGGCTGCATGCGCGGCTGCAGGACATCATGATCATCACCCGTGGCGCGCTCAGTGCACCCGTGGATGCGCTCTCAGTCATGGTGAACAACAGCGCGTCCGCCACTGCATCGTTCATCGAAGTCAGCTTCTTCCACCTGTTCTATTCGATGTGGTTCGCCTCGCCCTTGCTGCTTCCGCCCTGCCTGGCAGCGCTGTATTGGCGCAGCCGGGCACGCGGGGTGCGCGATCCTGCCCTCACTGAACTGCTGAAGATCCTCGCCACGGTGCTACTGGTCCTGGTGTTCTGGATGGTGGCGATGTTTGACGCCGGGGCCACCTCCATCCATCAAGGTGCCTATGCCGGCGGACTGCTGATGCAGGCAGCGATCCTGGTCGCCCTCGCACGCACCAGCAAGGTGTTGTTCTACGTCGTTGGGCTGGCCAGCATTGCCGTGGCACTGAGGGCCTATGCCCTGGATCGGGCGTTCCTGCCAGGCATGCAGATCGGCTATCTCGTAGGGACGGTGGCGTTGTGCGGCGGGCTGCTGGCGGCCCTCTGGCGCACGGCCAGCCCATACAGCCCGCCCTTGCACGCACCACACACCGCCGCCGAGGTCGAGCGCCCGCCGCGCAGTCTGCACGCCCAGACAGGCACAGAACTGGAACACGCTGGAACCTGATCGACCGCCGCGCTGGAGCTGAAATGTGCTGCAGCGCCGAACAAACAGCAACGAACGGACATGACCTCAATGAGCAAATTCGCCATCATCGGTAGTGGCCCCATGGGCCTCATGGCAGCCTTGGAGCTGCTCAAGCGCGGCCACCAGGTCGACATCTTCGAGCGCGACGACCGCATTGGCGGCATGTCCGCGGATTTCGATTTCGACGGCCTGCGCATCGAGCGCTATTACCACTTCATCTGCAAGACCGACTATCCGCTGTTCAAGCTGCTGGATGAAATGCAGCTGTCCGACCGCCTGCACTGGACGGACACCAAGATGGGCTACTACTACGAAGGCAAGCTGCACAAATGGGGCACCCCGTTCGCGTTGCTCGGCTTCCCGCACCTGGGCCTGATCGACAAGGTCCGCTATGCCCTGCACGTGATGCATACCAAGGGCATCCAGGACTGGACCGCGCTGGACAAGGAAAACGCGCGCGACTGGATCACCCGCTGGATCGGGCCAAAGGCCTACAAGGTGATGTGGGAGAAGGCCTTCGCGCTGAAGTTCTTCGAGTACCAGAACGACCTGTCGGCCTCCTGGATTGGTACCCGCATCAAGCGCGTGGCCCTGTCGCGGCGCAATCTTTTCAATGAAAGCATGGGCTACCTGGACGGTGGTTCGGCCGTGCTGCTGCAGAAGATGGCGGCGCACGTGCAGAAACTCGGCGGCCGGATTCTGCTGTCCCAGCCCATCGAGGAAGTCGCCTCGACCGACGGCAAGGTCACCGGCATCGTCACCCGGGACGGACACATCGCGTACGACCGCGTGGTGTCGACCGCGCCGATCCAGTATGTGCCCAAGCTCGTTCCGGGCCTGCCGGCCGCGTTTGCCGCACAGGTCGGCGCGATCGAGAACATCCCGGTGGCCTGCGTCATCCTCAAGCTCTCCAAGCCGGTGAGTGAGAACTTCTGGATGAACATCAGCGATGAGCGGATCACCATCCCGGGGCTGATCGAGTACAGCAACCTCAACCCGGGCAATGGGCCGGGCGAGCACATCGTCTATGCCCCGTACTACATGCCCAAAACCCACCCCAAGTGGCAGTGGAGCAACCAGCAGCTTATCGACGAGGTGATCAGCTACCTGCCGATGATCAACCCGGCGTTCAAGCCGGAATGGATCCGGGCCACCCATTGCCACCGTTATGAGTACGCCCAGACCATCTGCCCGCCGGGGTTCCAGGACATGCTGCCGCCCATGAAGACGCCAGTGGAAGGCTTCTTCATGGCCGACACGGCCTACTACTACCCAGAGGACCGTTCCATCAACGAGAGCATCGCGGTCGGCACCCGGTTGGCGGAAGTGGCCAGCGCCTGATCGAACCCCCATTCATTTTGGGGCGGGGGACGCACTGCGTCAGCCCGTCCTCTTGACCTACCATGCTCTCCAAAGGGCTGACAAAACGCATACGGAAGATGCACGCGCGCACAGCCGTTACCGCCCCGTGGCGGGCCGGATGCGCCAGGGTGCCTGCATCCAGAGCGCTTCGCTCCAGCTTGATGTGGACTTGATCCGCTTTTCCTTTCGCCTTCCCCCTTCCCAGGAACATGTCCGATGCCCGATATCGACCAGGATCTCGACGTCCTCTACCGCCACCGGTTCTCGCCCCAGGAACTTGCGAGCAAGAACCGCATCTGGCAGGTGCTGTGCGGCCAGTATTTCAGCCGCTTCGTCAGTCCCAATGAGACCGTGGTCGACATCGGTGCCGGCTATTGCGAGTTCATCAACAACATTCCGGCCGCGCAAAAGATTGCCGTGGACCTGAATCCGGACGTGCGCAAGTTCGCTGCCGACGGTATCCGCATCATCAACGAATCCTGCACGGCGGTGAGCTCCATCCCCAGCGGCAGCGTCGATGCGGTGTTCATGAGCAACTTCCTTGAACACCTGCCAAGCAAGGACCTGGTCCTGCAGACGCTGCGCGAGAGCGCACGCATGCTTCGCCCCGGCGGCCGCGTGATCATTCTGCAGCCGAACATCCGCTTCCTGTACGACGAGTACTGGGACTACTTCGATCACCACACCGCGCTCAGCGATCGCAGCCTGGTCGAAGGCGTCCTGATGGCTGGGTTGGATCCCAAGGTCGTCGTACCCAGGTTCCTTCCCTACACCACCAAGAGCCGGCTGCCGCAGGCGCCGTGGCTGGTGTCGCTGTACCTGCGTATCCCATTGGCGTGGCGCTTCCTCGGCAAACAGGCCCTGGTCGTGGCGTACAAGCGCTGATCCCGTTCTCCCAACATTTCCAGAGTTCGTCCATGGCAAACAAGAATGACAAGATCGTCTTGACCGGCGCCGCAGGCCTGGTGGGGCAGAACCTCATCGTCGAATTGAAGCAGCAGGGGTATTCCCAGCTGGTGGCGATCGACAAACATGAGCACAACCTCGCGATCCTGCGCCGCCTGCATCCGGACGTGACAACCATCCTGGCTGACTTGGCCGAACCGGGCGAGTGGGCCGACGCCTTTGCCGGCGCCCGCGTGGTGGTGCAGTTGCATGYCCAGATCACCGGCAAATTCCGCGCCCTGTTCGATCGCAACAACCTGCAGGCGACCGAACGCGTGCTTGCCGCGTGCGACCAGCACCGGGTACCGTTCATGGTTCATATCAGTTCTTCGGTGGTCAACTCGGTGGCCACCGACGACTACACCGAAACCAAGAAGTTGCAGGAAGCCCAAGTACGCGCCAGCAGCATCGCGCACTGCGTGCTTCGCCCCACCCTGATGTTCGGCTGGTTCGATCCCAAGCACCTGGGCTGGTTGTCGCGTTTCATGGCCCGCACGCCCGTCTTCCCGATCCCGGGCGACGGCCGCTTCATGCGCCAGCCGCTGTACGAGCGCGACTTCTGCCGTTGTATCGCCCAGTGCATCGCGCGCGAGCCTACCGGCGAAACCTACGACATCGTCGGCGCCACGCGGGTGGACTATGTGGACATCATCCGCACCATCAAGAAGGTCAAGAACCTGCGGACGGTGATCGTGCACATCCCCATCGGCTTCTTTGCTTTCCTGCTGCGGGTGTACAGCGTCTTCAGCAGCAAGCCTCCGTTTACCGCGGACCAGCTCAAGGCGCTGTCGGCCGGGGACGACTTCAAGGGGGTCGATACCGAGGCCATCTTCGGCGTGGCCCAGACGCCGTTTGAAGAAGCGATCCGTGAGAGCTACTGCGACCCGCGCTACAGCTCCATCGTCCTCAAGCGCTGAGCCTTCGCGCACCCTTGAGGGGGTGTCTGCCTGGTGGGGCGTCCATCTCATCCATGTAATGCACGAAACCAACACGAATGAACAACATGCGAGTCGAACGTCTGGCCGCTGCGCTTGGCAGCAATCAAACCGCCGTCGTCCGGCTTCTGCTGCTGCTGGCTGCGATCGTCGTCGCCAGCATAGGACTGGCGGACGATGGCTATCGCGGCAGCATCACTGGTGGGTGTTCGCAGGCCTACTCCCACTTCCTGAAGCAATCCACGTCCGCCTCGCCCAGGGCCATCACATTCTGCGACCAGCAGAATGCCGATCTGGCCGACCTCGTCGTCGGCCCGATAACGCCCGGCACGCGATCGATGACGGTGGACATCGCCGGCTACGGTGATACTCCCGGGATCAGCGCCGCATTGATTGGGGCGGACGGGCACCGCGAGGCGGTCGTACTGCCACGAGCCGGCGATCGATGGGTGCGCTGGACCATCGACGTGCCTGCGACACTGCAGGCGCAGGAAAGCCGTTTGGTCGTCAGCGACCAGACCAAAGAGGGTTTCGGCTGGATCGGCGTGGGCATTGCCGGCGGATTCGGTGGATGGCCTCCGGTGAGCATCACGCTGGTACTGCTGGCGATCCTCTACCCGTGGCTCTCTCGGCTTGGCGGCTCGGTAGCGCCGGGGACCGAACGGGAAGTTCGCAGTCGTAGACGATCGGTCCTGACAGCAATCTGCATCTCGGTTGCGACGCTTGCGGCGATGATGCTGCGAAGACCATCACAGTGGAGCCATCCCTACGTGTGGGTCGAAGACGGCAAGGAGCTGTTGCCGCACTTCCTTGAGTACGGCTGGGCGACATTCTTCCACCCGGTGGCCGGCTACATCCTGATTCCCAACAAGCTGATCAACGCGCTTGCGGTGACGATTTCCTTCCGGTGGCTGCCGGAGATCAGCCTTGGCCTGGCTGCGCTGGTTACCGTCGCAGTTATGGTCATCCTTGCCGTTGCACCGACGCGTCTGCGCGGCGCGTGGGCATGCGCGCTGGCGGTGCTGGCCGTCCCGACAGACCCTGAAGTGTTCACGACCTCGGCCTACGTGCTGTGGTGGGCAGCATTCCTCGTTGTAATCCCGTTGTTCTGGGATGAACGTCGTGCGCCCTCCCTGCGCTGGCGCATGCCGATGTTGGTGATCGGCGCATTTTCCTCGCCGCTGATCGTCATGATGGCACCGCTGTATGGTCTGCGCGCGCTGCTGCTTCGCCAACGCAACGAGTGGTGGATGCTGCTGGCGGCCGGGACTTCGGCAGCGGTGCAGGCCGCGTTGGTGCTGTACAACCCGATTGCGTCGGAAGCCCATCGTACCCTGCCGGGCATCCAGCCCCTGCTTGAGCGGTTCATGGGGCATTTCCTCTACTGGCATCCGGAAAACAGCCAGCCGGCGCTATTTGCAGGACTCGGGGCGGCTCTTGCTCTGGTCATCGCCCTGGCTGCCTGGGCGCAGAGGCGGCAGGGGTCGGATGTGCTGGCCGGCCTTGTCGCCTGCTTCGTCCTGTCCGTGGCGGCCGCCGCGGCCCGGGTACCCATCGATCCGCTGGACCCCTTCACTGCCGGACCGCGTTACTTCTTCTATCCCTATGTATTCCTCGCCTGGATACTGATCCAATTGGCGTTCAATGCACGCGGGCCGGGACGTGTGCTGTTCGTGCTGCTTCTGCTGGCGCCCCTGCACCAGACCGTGCTCTACGGCCGGCTCACGCACGCCCCGCTGGAC
>NZ_JBFULB010000094.1:0-12661 GCF_056400545.1 Stenotrophomonas sp. P5_A8
GTGGTATCCAGCGGTTGGTAATCGCCGTGCGCAAACAACGCCGGCATCGCGCGCCGCAACTGCAGCAGGTCGCGCAGCAGGCGCGTCTTTGCCGCGCCGTCGTGCCACGCCACCAGCAGCTGCGACCACGCCCGGGTGTCATCCAGTCCGTGATGGCGTGCCGGGTAATCCACCGGCCGGCGGTTATCCGGGTCCACCAGCGACAGGTCCCACGTTTCGGTGCCTTGGTACATATCCGGCACGCCAGGCACGGTCAGGCGCAGCGCGGTCTGGGCCAGGCTCAGGCGCGCACCGGCTGGCGCCAGCCGCGTCACCGCCGCACGCAGCGCGTGCCGCAGCGGCTGCGCACGGGATACAGACAGCAGGTCGTCGACGAGCCTGTCTGCGATCTGCTCGTAGGCGGCGTCGGGGTTGCGCCAACTGCTGCGCACGCCGGCTTCGCGCAACGCCTTGCGCTGCCATTGGCGGATGCGCGGGCTGAAGTCGTCCGGTAGCTGCTCGACCTGGGCCGGCCATGCCGACACCAGCGTCTGCCACAGCATCTGGCGATCGGCAGGATGCAGCGCGGCCACGCCGAGCGGCGCGGCGAGGCGGTCCAGGCGCCGTGCAGTGGTACCCCACCACGTCGGCCAGTGCGACAGCACCGCCAGCCGCATCCGCGCGTCTTCTCCGCGTTTATGGTCGTGGGTGGCCGTGGCCAGCAGCGCACGCCGATGCAACTGGCCGCGCTCGGCCGCCAGCGCGTGGAAGCTGTCCGGCGACAGCCCCAGCACCGACGGATGCGTGCCGACCTCGTTGCGCGAGAGCTGGGCGGCGTAGCGATAGAAGCTGCAGTCCTCCACCGCCTTGGCGTTGAGCGGCGCGCTCAGCAACTGGAACTGCTGGCGCAGCCGCAGGCACCGTGCCGGCAGCGCGTGCGAGCCCATCGGCGCAGGTGCTTCAAGCATCCAGCGCAGGATCTGCTCGATGACCACTGTCACGGCAGGGTCGGCGCCGGCGCAGGCATCGCGTGCTGCGCGCTGCCACCAGACCCGGTCCAATGCGGCCGGTGCCGCGCCGGTCAGGTAACTGCGGTACACCGGGAAATGCGCCAGCAACCGGGCCACCGCCGCGGCCAGCAGGGGCCTGCCGAAATCAGCCGCCTGGCCGCCGGCTTCGTCGGCGACCTCGGCCAGCAACGCGGCCAGTGCCTCGAACTCGGCGTGCAGCCCGTTATCCAGCACCTCACCGCGCGCCTGCAGCTCGACCTGCTCGACACTGCGCCCGTCTCCCGTCGCCTGTCGCCACTGCTGTGCCAGCACCGCGCCACCGGCGCTGTCATGCATCAATCCGCCCACCTGGTCCATGAGGTCATAGCCGGTGGTGCCATCACAGGGCCAATCCGGTGGCAGCCGCTCATCGGGGCCGAGGATTTTTTCCACCCACAGCCCAAGCGTGCCGGGGGCCAGGTTGCGTGCCGCGCCGGCCACATCCAGCGCATCACGCAGGCGTCGCAGATAGGCGGCAGGATCACGCAGGCCATCCACATGGTCCACGCGCACCCCGTCGATCACGCCGTCGGCGGCCAACCGCAGCGGCAATGCATGCACCGCATCGAAGACCTCGGCGCGCTCCATCTGCAGCGCCGCCAACGCCGTGAGGGTGAAGAACCGGCGGTAATTGACCTGCGCGTCGCCACTGCGCCACCACGCCAGCCGATAGGCCTGGCCGGCGAGCAATGCGGTGAGCGGTCCGGCTGCCATGCCCGGCACGGCATCGGCGTGGGTTTCCGGCGCCAAAGGATAACGGGCATCGCCGAGCGACAGCCAGGCGGTGCCCGCCGCATCGCGTTCCACCTGGATCCCCCCTTCTGCCACCGCCGTGGCCAGCGGGCGATCCAGTACCGGCAGCCACAGCTTGCCGCCGCGGCCAGGCGCCTGCCAGTCGATGTCGAACCACGCCGCATACCGGCTGCGCTGGCCGTTGGCGAGCACATCGGCCCAGAACGGATTGTCCGGGTGTGCGGCCACGTGGTTGGGCACGATATCCATGATGAGCCCCATGCCGTGCGCGCGCGCCTGCCCGGCCAGGCGTACCAGCCCGGCTTCGCCGCCCAGTGCCGGATTGACCGTGGTCGGATCGAGCGCGTCATACCCGTGGGTCGAACCGGGCACCGCCCGGGTGATCGGCGACAGATACAGATGGCTGATGCCCAGCGCCGCGTAGTAGGCCACCTGCGCGCGCGCCGCCTCGAAATCGAAACCGGCATGCAGCTGCAGCCGTGCGGTTGCGCGGAACGGCACCATCTCAGGGTTCACTGCCGCGCGCCGCCGCGAACCGACGCAACGTAGCGTGCAGCGTACGCCGCGGCAATGGCTGCGGCAGGCGATGCCGCCAATTGGGATACACCGCCACGGTGCCGGGCAGGTTCACCTGCTCGCGCAGGTCCAGCGCATCTTCCACGGGAAGCAGCGCCAGCGGCGCAGGACCGGCGGCCACGAACGCAATGGCCGCATCGTGCAACGCTTCCGGGCACGTCGCATCGGCGCCCACCGCGGCGGCCAGCTGCGCCGCTTCCTGGCGACGTTGCTGCATGGCCTGCGCGACGGTCGCTGCGCTGTCGTTGCCCAGCTGCGCGCGCACGGCGATGTCTTCGCCACGCTGCCACCCGGCCAGGGTGGGTAGATCGTGCGTGCCCGTGGTGGCCACCGCCATCTTCCGCCACAGGTTGGGCGGCAGGAATTCACCATCGCTGGCGCGCGAGAACGCCAGCACATCCATCCCGAGCACGCCGCGCTCGGCCAGCCGCTGACGGATGCCCTCAGGCACCACGCCGAGGTCTTCGCCGATGACGATGCAGCGGTGCCGCCACGATTCCAGTGCCAGCAGGTTCAGCAGGTCGTCCAGCGGATAGCGCAGATATGCACCCGCTTCCGACCCTGCGCCGTGCGGCACCACCCACAGCCGTTGCAGGCCAAGGATGTGATCGATGCGCACGCCACCGCGATCACGCATGACCGCGCGCAGCAGGTCGATGAATGGCGCAAACCCGGTGCGCCGCAGCCCATCGCCGGAATAGCTGCTCACGCCCCATACCTGGCCGTGCGGCGCGAACGCATCCGGCGGCGCCCCGAGCACCAGCCCGCGCAGCGCGGTATCGCCAGCGGCAGCCGCCTCGGCGCCGTCCGGTACGAAGCCGACCGCCAAATCGGCGATCAGCCCCAGCGCCATGCCGCTTGCGCGGGCGCGCTGCTGCACCTGGGCCCAGCTTCGGGTCGACAACCACTGCGCGAATTCCTGCAGCGCCGGGTCCGGCTGGCCCAGCGCGGCGGCGTTGAACGCGGCAAACCGGGCGAGCGATGTTCCGCCCTCCTGTCGATGGCGATCCAGGTCCTCACGCACCTTCTCGGGCGCGGCGTCCAGCCACTGGTGCCAGTGCGCCAATCGCGCCCACTTGTACGCAGCCGCCCCCGCCCAGTCGATCAACCCGTCGGGCGTCGGCATCGGCGCCTGCAGTGCGTCGTCGTCATCGGCGACCCAGGGAGGCGGCGCGGTGTAGACCGGTTCGAGAAAGCGGCGGTCGCTCGGCGAGTACGGGCTGTACAGCGCTTCGATCCGGCCGGCCGCGTGCAGCGGGCTGAGCGTCAGCGCGTCACCGCCGGCCGCGCGGATCCGCCGGCACCACGCCGCCGCGCCCGCACTGTCGCCAATCCCGGCGTCACCGGGCGAGCGGCCCGCATACACCTGCAGCGTGCCGCCCCATCGGCGCGGGGTTTCCGTGCCGGTCGCATCGGCCACGCTGAAGCACTGGGCCGGCGCAACGGCGACGGCATGTTCGCCGCCACCGATGCGCAGCGTCCAGTAGCCGGGCCGCCGCGGGCAACGCCAGCCACCTGCCGCATCCTGGCTGGCGGCCTCGGTAAGTCCCTCCTCATCGCACCACTGCCCCTGCCCTGCATCGGCCGGACCGATCACGAGCGTGGCGCCGACCTGTGCGGTATGCAGCTTCGGCTGCGCCCGCTCGGTCAGGCAGCGCTGCTGGCTCTCCATCCGCTGTGCGGGGGTGGCGGCCGGCCATTCCAGCGCTCCGAGCACCGCCAGCAGCGTGGTCTGGTCGACCCGACGCGCCGTGCCGTGCACGTCATGCCAGTCCACGATCAACCCGACCGTGGCAGCCAGGTCCGTCAGCGCTACCGATGGCGCGGTCATAGCGGCACCCAGCGCACCAGCATCGCGTCCGGCGCCAACGTGTCGTCGGCATCCACGTCACCCAGCTGCAGCACGGTTTGTCCGGCCGGCAAGGTGGCGGCCACCGCCGTGCCGCCAAGGTTGAAGGCCAGCCACCACTCGCCGCCGGGCAGTGCCCATCCCGCGGCGATGGCTTGATCGGCCAGTACCGTGGCCCCCAGGCTGCGCGCCTGCGCCGCGCCCTCGGCCAGATACCGGTGCCGCAACGCCAGGGACGCCTTGAAGTCGGCCAGCCAGGGGTTGTGCGCAAGCGCGTCCGGCGACGGCATCGGACAACGCGAGGCCAGGAACGTCTCCAGCGCGTTCGGATCGGGAATCGCCTCGCGCGATGCGGGCTCGGTGAATGCCTTGAGCTGGCTGAACTCGGTTCGCCGCCCCTGGCGCACGGCCTCATCCAGTGGTGGCTCGAAATCGGTGAAGAACAGGAACGGCTCGCGCGCGCCCCACGGCTCGCCCATGAAGAACAGCGGCACCATCGGGGTCAACGCGGTCAGCGCGTGCGCGATCCGCAAGCGTGCCGGGGCCACCGAACCCTGCAAGCGATCGCCGAAGGCGCGGTTGCCGATCTGGTCATGGTTCTGCGCGAACACCACGAAATGATCCGGCGACAACCCTGCGCTGGGTTCGCCGCGGCGGTTGCCATGCCGGTTCACTTCGCCCTGCCAGGCAAACCCTTCGGACAGCACCCGGGCAAATCGTGCCCCCGGTGCGCTGGCATAGTCGGCGTAGTAGCTCTCGGTCTCGCCGGTCAACAGCACGTGCAACGCATTGTGGAAATCGTCGTTCCACTGCGCGGTATAGCCCTCGCCCAGCAATGAGGCGGCATTGTTTTCGTTCTCCACCACCAGGTCCACCGCATGCGCCGGGCCATCGGCGTGGATGGCCTCGCGCAGCGTCACCAGGAACGTCTGCGGATGGATCGCGTGTACCGCATCCAGGCGAAGGCCGTCGAAGCGGTATTCGCGCAGCCACATCAGCGCGTTGTCGATGAAGTAGCGCTGCACCCACGGCTGGCGGAAATCGATGGCCGCGCCCCACGGCGTGCGAACATCCTCGCGGAAAAACTGCGGCGCGTAGCTGGCCAGCTGGTTGCCTTCCGGACCGAAGTGATTGAACACCACGTCCAGCAGCACCATCAACCCCAATCCGTGGGCGGCATCGACCAGCGCCTTCAGCTCGTCGGGCGTGCCATACACCGAGGCCGGGGCGTATGGCAGCACGCCGTCATAACCCCAGTTGCGCGACCCGGGGAACGTGGCCAGCGGCATCAACTGCAGCGCGGTGATGCCCATCGCCGCCAACGCCGGAAGCTCAGCCTGAAGCGCCGAATAGCCGCCCACCGCGCCCAGGTGCACTTCGTAAAGCACCGCTTCGGACCACGGCCGCCCTGCCCCGCCGGTGGTCTGCCAGACGTAGGCGTCTTCATCGGGGATGGCGCTGGCGCCCTTGAGGCCCTCCGGCTGCCAGCGCGAGGCCGGATCGGGCACGCTGAGCGCACCATCGATCCGGAAGCGATAGCGCGCACCGGGCGCGGCGTCGCAGACGACGGCATGGCACCCGTCTTCTTCCGAAACCATGGCCATTACCTCGCCCTCCAGCAGCAGTTCCACGCGGTGCGCTGCCGGCGCCCACAGCCGGAAGCAGTACCCACCTTCCGCCTGCCGCTGCGCGCCCAGTTGCCGCCGCGCAGGCGTCACTCCATCACCTGAAGGTAGACCGTGGACAAAGGCGGCAAGGTCAGCTCGATGGATTGCGCGTGGCCGTGCATGGCAATGGGCCGGGCGTCCACCTGTCCACGATTGCCCGCGTCGCTGCCACCGTAGAAGTGGCTGTCGCTGTTGAATACCTCACGCCAACGACCGGCACGCGGCACTCCCACGCGGTATCCATGTCGCGCCACCGGGGTGAAATTGCTCACCGCCAGCAACGCACCGCCATGGCCTTGCACGTCGTGGCGGATGAAGGCCAGCACGCTGTTGACGTGATCGTCGCCCACGCTCCACTCGAAGCCGTCCTCGGTGCGGTTGCCATGCCGCAGTGCAGGAATATCACGCAGCAGCCGGTTGAGGTCGCCGATCAGGCGCGCCACCCCGGCGTGTTCGGGTTGCGCGGCCAGCGCCCAGTCCAGCTCGGYATCGTGGTTCCACTCGGTGGCCTGGGCGAACTCGCCGCCCATGAACAGCAGTTTGCTGCCCGGGTGGGCCCACATGAAGCCGTAATAGGCGCGCAGGTTGGCCAACTGCTGCCAGCGGTCGCCGGGCATCTTGCCCAGCAACGAGCCCTTGCCGTGCACCACTTCGTCATGCGACAGCGGCAACACGAACTGCTCGGAGAAGGCGTACATCGCGCTGAAGGTCATCTCGCTGTGGTGGTGCGAGCGATGGATCGGGTCGCGCTGCAGATAGCTGAGTGTGTCGTGCATCCAGCCCATGTTCCATTTGTGCGAGAACCCCAGCCCGCCCTCGGCGGCCGGCGCGGTCACGCCCGGCCACGCGGTGGACTCCTCGGCGATCACCACCACGCCCGGATAAGTCGTGGCGATGGCGGTATTGAGCGCACGCAGGAAGTCGATCGCTTCCAGGTTCTCGCGGCCACCGTGCGCGTTTGGAATCCACTGCCCGTCGGCGCGGCTGTAGTCGCGATACAGCATCGAGGCCACCGCATCCACGCGCAGCCCATCGATATGGAAGCGGTCGATCCACTCCAGTGCACTGCCGATCAGGAACCCGGACACCTCGCTGCGCCCGTAGTTATAGATCAACGTGTCCCAGTCCGGGTGCAGGCCCTCGCGCGGATCTTCGTGTTCGTAGAGGCCAGTGCCGTCGAAGCGCTGCATGCCGTGCGCATCGGACGGGAAATGCGCGCCCACCCAGTCCACGATCACGCCCAGGCCCTGCTGGTGGCAGCGGTCCACGAAACGCGCGAACCCTTCCGGGTCACCATGCCGCGCGGTCGGCGCATACAGCCCCAACGGTTGATAGCCCCAGGAGCCGCCAAACGGATGCTCGCTTACCGGCAGCAGCTCGACGTAGCTGAAGCCAAGCTGCTGGATATACGGAATCAGCGCATCGGCCAACTGGTCCCAATCAAGCACGCTGCCGTCCGGGCCGCGTCGCCAGGAACCGGCGTGGAATTCATAGATGGAGATCGCACCGTCCGCGTTGGCCGCGCGCGCGTTCATCCAGTCCCGGTCCTGCCAGGCATGCTCCGCATCGGCGCCCACCACCGAGGCGGTGCCCGGCAGCGGCTCGCACTGCCGCGCCATCGGATCGGCCTTGTCGGTGAGGTGCGAGCCATCGGCAGCGATGATTTCGAACTTGTAGCGTGCACCGGCGACCACGCGCGGCACGAAGATTTCCCAGACGCCGGCTTCATGGCGGAACCGCATCGGATGGCGTCGGCCGTCCCAGCTGTTGAACTCGCCCACCACCGCTACCCGACGCGCGTTCGGCGCCCACACCGTAAAGCGCACGCCGTGTACGCCCTGGTCGGTGGCACGTTGCGCGCCCAGGCCGGTACGGATGCTGTGCGGGTCGCCAGCGGGGATGCCCGCCAGCAGTGCCGCATCCAGCTGCGGCCCAAAACCGAAGACATCTTCGATCTCCTGCGTCGATGTACCCCAGTCCACCCGCAGCAAGGCCACCGCAGCGCTTTCGCATGCGGATTCGAACAGGCCTTCGCCCAGCGCCGCCATCGGCTGCCAGCGCCCGCCCGCGTCGCGCCGTTGCACGGCCAGCGCACCGGGAAACAGCACGCGCAGCCGCCAACGGCCCTGCGCGTCCTGGTGCGGGCCCAGCAGCGCGAACGGATCGCCCGGCTGTCCCGCCGCCAGCGCGGCCAGACCAGGCGACAAGGGCTCGTCAACCGACGAGGACGTCGGTACACCCTCCGAACCTTGCGGCATCGGGGCCTGCACCTCGCACGACACCGTCATGCGCGCGCCTCGGCGGTGCGCTGGTACAGGTCGATGTAATGCGTGCCGGCAACCTCCCAGCCGCTGGGGCGCAGCATCGCCGCGCGCCGCATTGCGGCCATCAGCCGCGGCTGGCGGAAGGTGCGGAAGGCACGCTGCACGCAGCGGCGCAACATGTCCGCCTCCGGCCCGTTGAACAGGAAGCCGGTCACGCCGTCGTCCACCGTATCGATCAGCCCGCCGGTGGCGTGCGCGATGGGCAGGCAACCAAAGCGCTGTGCATACATCTGGCTCAACCCGCACGGCTCGAACCGTGAGGGCATCAGCAGGAAATCGGCGCCGGCAAACATGCGCCGGGCCAGGGTTTCATCGAAGCCGATGTAGGCCGACACGCTGCCCGGGAAGCGCCGCGCCAATGCGCGCACCTGCTCCTCGATCTCCGGCTCGCCGCCGCCGATGATCACCAGCTGGCCGCCGGCCGCCACGATCTGCGGCGCCACATCGCAGGTCAGGTCGAGGCCCTTCTGGTGCACCAGTCGCGACACCACCGCAAACAACGRCCCGCGGCTTTCCGGCAACCCGAAGGCGCGGCGCACGTGGCGGGCGTTATGGTCGCGGCCTTCAAAGCTGCGCACGTCGAAGTGCGCCGGCAGGTGGCGGTCGGTGCTCGGGTCCCAGCTGGCGTCGATGCCGTTGACGATCCCGCTCAGGTGACCCAGCGCCGCGCGCCGCGACAGCAACCGGTCCAGCCCGCAGCCCTCGGCCGGGGCGGTGATCTGCGCCGCGTAACTGATGCTCACCGTGTTGACCTGGTCGGCGTGCACGATGCCGCCGCGCAGGAACGACAACTGCCCATGGAATTCCAGCGCCACGCGCTGCACCTCGTCGATGCCCAGATCGGCCGCCAGCGCGCTCGGGAACAAACCCTGGTAGGCCAGGTTGTGGATGGTCAGCAGGCACGACGCCGTGCTGCCCGACCAACGTACGTAGGCCGCTGCCAGCGCGCACGGCCAATCATTCAGATGCAGCAGGTCCGGCTGCCATTCCATGCCCACCTCGCCCGAGGCGATCATCGCCGCCGCACGTGACAACGTGGCAAAACGAATGGCGTTGTCCGCCCAGGGTTGGCCGGCGTTGTCCACGTACGGCGATCCTTCCCGTTCGTACAGCTCCGGGCAGATCAGCACATACACAGGCAAGCCATCCTCGAGCACCGTCTGTGCGATCACGCACGCCGGCAACGCCGCATGCGCTTCGGTCTGCCCCACCACCTCGATGGGCCCGGTGCGCGCAAGCACCTCGCTGTAGCCGGGAATCAGCACGCGCATGTCGGCGCGGTCGCGCAGGGCGCGTGGCAATGCTGCGGCCACATCGCCGAGTCCGCCGGCCTTCACGAAATCGGCCATCTCCGACACCACGAACAGCACGCGGCGCACCGTGTCTGTCGCAAGATTGGAGAAACCTGACAGGCCAACCGGCATCGCGGCTTGCCTATGTCGTCGCACGCGGATGACATCACTCTGGGATACGGCTTCTGCGCTGGCAGCGGAAGACGCAAGGGGAAGAAGGCGCGTAGGCATGGGGGACTCGCTGGCAGAGAAACACGACGCAGCAGACTCCACCTCGAACCGGAATGGCCGGCGCAAGCAATCGTCAGGAGCGCACTACGAAGATGGGGGAACCCCAGCCATTACTTGGGGCGTGAATTGAATCTACACCCCGGCTCAATCAATGCCCCGTGAACCTGGCACGACAGTTGCGTGAACCCACATGCTAAAAACGCATGTGCTTATCAAGCTACCTAGTTGCAGCTGCCTCATGGGGAAGAATAAATCATTAAGAATTCCTTCTTCATCGTGCCCGCCGCGAACGCCACAAGTCGTCAATTGCTGGAGTCCAGCGCTGATTTCGACGCGCAGGACGCCCAGAGCCCATGGGAAACAGCAAGACCTACGACGAGTAAGCCGCGACAACCGGCTGTTGTTGCGGCGCTCTGCCGGGCACCACCCCTCACGTCGTGCAACTCACGCTCAGCCTGTGCATGGTCCTGCTCGGCGCAGGTCAACTGCTGTTTGGCGCGCTGGCAGACCGCATTGGTCGGCGCCCGATAGCGATGGGCGGCGGCACGATGTTCGTCATTGCCTCCCTCGCTCTTGCCGCGTCCAATGGCCCCGGCATGTTCCTCATGTTCCGTGTCTTCCAGGCACTGGGCGCGTCGGCGGCATTGGTTGCCACCTTCGCCACCGTGCGCGACGTCTACGCCGAGCGCCCGGAAGGAACGACGATGCCTGGCCGCTGGTGGGCTACTCGACCGGGACGGGGGTGCTCGTGTCGCTGGCGCTGGCCCGCACGCGCGACGAGCCGGGCGACGCACGCTGATCGCGGTCGGCTTATGCAGACATGGACACGACCCTACATCGCGTCAGGCTGCTGTCCGGCGTTCGGCTGCATCGTCGCCAGGGCGCCCTGCAGATCGCGCATGCGGAACGGCTTCTGCAGACCGTAACGATGGCGGAACTTCTCTGCGATCGCGGCCTGCCCGTAGCCGGTAATGAAAATATACGGCACGCCCTGGGCATCCAGCGCCTCGGCCACCGGGTAGGACGCGCTGCCCGCCAGATTGACGTCCAGCACGGCCAGGTCCACACCCCCGGCCCTCACCACCTCGAGCGCGGCATCCACATTGGCCACCGACGCGGCCACTTCGTAGCCCAGCGCCTCCAGGCAGTCCTCGAGCACCATCGCCACCAGCGATTCGTCTTCGACGACCAGCACGCGCGCGGTCACAGGGTCACCTCCGCCACGGTAGCCGGTAGCGGCATCGACACGCGGAACGCCACGCCGGCCGGGTCGAAGGCCAGTTCGACGTCGCCATCCAGATCGCGCTTCAATCCACGCTCGAGCAGGCGGGAGCCGAAGCCCTTGCGCGCCGGCGGGGACACCGGCGGTCCGCCACTCTCCTGCCACACAAGTTCAAGCAGATCCCCGCCATCGGCATCCACGCTGCGTACCCAGGCGATGCGCACCTTCCCCTGCGGCGAGGAGAGCGCGCCATATTTGACCGCGTTGGTGCACAACTCGTGCAGCGCCATCGACAGCGCCAGTGCGCGGCGCGGGTCGACCCGGCATGACCGCCCTTCCAGCACGAAGCGGCCGCTCGCATCGGGCTCGCACAACGCTGAGACATCGCGCGCCAACTCCAGGATGTCGGCACTTTGCCAGTTCTCGCGTGTCAGGGTGTCATGCGCGGTGGACAGTGCCAGCAGGCGCGAATCGATCTTCTCGTGCGCGTCCTCCAGGCTGACGGCGTTGTTGAACGACTGGCGGGTCAGCGACTGCACCATCACCAGCGAATTCTTCACCCGGTGGTTGAGCTCGTTGATCAGCAGTTCCAGGTGCTGCTCATGTTCCTTGCGCTCGGTAACATCGCGGGTGCTGCCGGCAATGGCTTCCACCTTTCCATCCAGCCCGAATACGGGGGTGAAGATGTATTCGTAGATGCGCGTGCCCTTGGTCTGGTGCGGGAACGGCACTTCGCCCCGGATGGGCTGGCCAGTGGCGACCACCCGGTCTATTTCCTCGTCGTGCATCGCCGCGTGCCACGGCTCATACCCCAGCTCAAGGCAGGTTCTGCCCGTGGCATCTTCCCAGCGCATGCCCCACATCGTCAGCAGGGCGTCGTTGGCGTAGATGAAACGGTGCTGGGCATCGAACACGTACAGAAGGTCCGGGGTGGCCTGAAGCAGGGCCTCGTAGATGCGCCATCGGGCGGCGTCTTGTTCCTTCTGGGCTGGCACGTCTGTAGATCCTGGGGCAGAGGCAGACGATAGTTCTGGCAGCGTGAACGCCGGATCATGAGTGGATGCCGCGCCGCCGCCCCGTCAACCCCGACGCGACGGCGCTAGAATCTGGCCCGTCACACCGGCACCGGAGCTCCCCATGCAACAGACCGTCATCCCCCAACTGCGCATGACCGATGCCACGGTCAGCGTGCCGTTCTACCAGCGCATGGGCTTTGCCATTGACTGGGAGCACCGTTTCGAACCGGGCATGCCACTGTTCGTGCAGATCAGCCGCGAGGGCCAACTGCTGTTTCTGACCGAACATGCCGGCGATTGCGAGCCCGGTGGCGCGGTCTACTTCCAAGTGCCCGACGTGGACGCACTGCATCGCGCGTTCGTGGCCGCCGGCGCGGCGGTGTTCCGCGCGCCGGCGGATGTGCCGTGGGGCGGACGGGAAATGCTGGTGGTGGACCCGGACCATAACCGGCTGCGGTTTGCTACGCAGGACAAGTAAGTCACCCGGCACGCCGCTGCACTAAGTGGGCAGCGGCGTCCATTCATGGGAAAAGCGCGCGAACTCAATCTGCAGTTCGCCATCGTGGTCCAGAATGATGTGGTGCCGGTAAACGCCGGGGCGGACAATCGAGAACTCGTGCAGAAGAAGATCGGCATGCCCATTGTCTTCCAGGGCGGGCTCGCACAGCTGGAAACTGGATACGCCACCATAGCGTAGCGTTGT
>NZ_JBFULB010000095.1:0-12634 GCF_056400545.1 Stenotrophomonas sp. P5_A8
GCTGCTCTTCGTTCGGGTGTCCCGGTAGCCGACCAACGGTCGGCTCTACGTGGGATCGCGGTAGCCGACCAACGGTCGGCTCTACGGGTGGCCGCCGTTGCCTTGCGATGGCGGCGTTGCGTTACCCGCGCGGCTTGCTCGGGTTGAGCTGGTTGCCGAAGAAGATCGCGTTCAACAGCAGGCGCTCGGTGCCATGCCAGTACTTGCGGTGGGCCGGATCATCGGCGAACAGCACCACGTTGCCCTGCCCCTGCGGGGACACCAGCAGCCACGCGGCACCGGCGACGCGGCTGCGGTTGCGCTCGGAAAGGTAGCCGTTGACCTTGGGCGCCTCGTCGATGCGCACCACGGTGGAGAACGGATTGCGGCTGGGCTGGAAGCTCAGGCCGTTTTCCTTGTTCACCGCAAGCTGCCGACGCGGCACGCCGAAGCCCAGCGGATGCGTGTTGTCCACGTCCGCGCTGAGGATGTTGCCGCTCACCCGCTCGATGGCTGCGATGTCGCGCTGGTCGCCGAACGCACGTCGGGCGCCTTCCGGCTCCTTCTCCTCCGGCCCCAGCACTTCGTCGCTGAGCTTCTGCTCGATCGCCCAGCGCGCGGCCGTGCCGTAGGTGATCAGCGAGCCACCGGCGTTGATCCAGCGCTTGAGCGCCGCCACTGCGGTGGCGTCCACGCCGGCATAGGTACCGCCGGCCAGGACAATGGTGGTGTAGCGGTCCAGCGTGATCTTGCCCAGCTGGGCCGGATCGATCTTGCTGGCCGGCAACTGCAGGTGCTGATCAAGCAGGAACCATGCCGAGCCGATCTCGGTGGCGCTTACGCCCTCGCCCATCACCAGCGCCACCGCCGGCTTGCGCAGCGCCTTGACGCTGTCACTGCCCAGATCGATGCCACCACGGCTCTGCCCGCTGGACAGCGCCTGGATGTGCACGCCACTGCTGCGTGCGACCGCATCGACCGCGGCAAGCAGCTCGACACCGGCCAGCGGCTGGCCCGCGACCGGCACCACCACGCTGCCATAGCCGAATGACTGCTCGCCCTGCGCGGTGGCCGCGGTGAACGGCTGGAAGGCCGCGCGGGTCACCACGCCCTTGGCCTGCAGCGCATACAGCGCGCGGCTGGCGTTGTAATCGCGCCAATCGAACACGTAGGCGTAGCCCGCCTGACCGCCGACCACGCCACCGTTGGCGGCCGGTACGCTGGCCACGCGCTCGCCACCGGCAATCCGGCTGCGGCTCGCGGCGAAGGCGATGCCGTAGGCCGGCGCGATCGCATAGGAGGTGCTGCCGTAGAACACATCGCCCTTGATCGGCGGGGTGTCGGCGAAGATCGAATGCACCAGGCGGAACTGCGGTTGCGCGGCCTGGACGACGTACGCGCTGCCCGGCTCGAAGCGCTGCCCATCCACGGTGACCGGGGCGCTCAACGCCTGCACCGTGATCTGGTGCTGCAGCAGCAGATCCAGCAGCCGCTGGGTCAGGCCCGGATCGGCCGCGTCGCCGAACACGAAGGACTTCACCGCCTGCTGGTTGGCCTGCTTCAGTGCGGACTGGAAGAAGTCCTTCTGCAGCTTCAGCAGCCCATCGCGTTCGGTCACTGCGCCGCGCACCGTGCCCAGTCCGGTCGCCACCTGGTTGCGGATGGTGAAGCCGAAGGTCAGCAGCCCGTTGGCCGATTCCTGCACGCGGCCGCGCGAGCTGGCCTGCTCCACGGTCACCCCGACCGCGCCGTGGAAGTCCGGGTAGGTCGAGCCGTACACCGGCGAGAAATTGTCGAAGTTCTCGCCCGTGTAATACAGCGAGCCCAGTGCATCCAGTGCCTGCGCGTGGTACTTGGCCAGGGTCTTGTTGAACTCGTACGACGATGCCGGAATCAGCGGGCTGTGCATGCTCGCCGGTGACGGCTCGAAGTAGTAGGTGCTGTCCTTGCCCATCTCGTGGAAGTCGATCTGGACGTTGGGGTACCACTGGTGGAAATAGGCGATCTTCGGTCGCGTGTCCTGCTGGGTGAGGGCCAGCCAGTCGCGGTTGAGGTCGGTGAAGTAGTGGTTGGTGCGGCCCTGCGGGAACGGCTCGACGTGCTCCTTGTCGGCCGGATCGGCCGAGGCCGGCGAGGACGCATAGGCGTTGTGCCAGCTCGCCGCGCGGTCGCGCCCGTCCGGGTTCTGCGCCGGATCGAACAGCACCACCGCCTGCTGCAGCCACTGCGCGGTCTCCGCGCTGCGGTTGGCGACCAGGTAGTAGGCGGTGAGCATCGCCGCTTCGCCGCTGGAGGTTTCATTGCCGTGCACGCTGTAGCCCAGCCACACCACCACCGGGCTGCTGCCGGCGGCCGAGAGCGGCTGCGCCGGATCGGCCAGGGTGACGTGCTGGCGACGCAGCGCGTCCAGGTTCTGCAGGTTCTGCGCCGAGGTCACCGTGGCGATCAGCAGCGGGCGGCCCTCGTAGCTGCGGCCGATTTCTTCAACCTTGATCTTGTCCGAGTGCTTGGCCAGTGCGTTGAAGTAGGCCACCAGCTGATCGTGCCGCGTGTAACGGCTGCCGATCTCATAGCCGAGAAACTGCTGGGGCGTGGGCACGGCCGGATCGAAATCACCGCCGGCCGGGAAGAAGTACGCGCTCTGCGCGGAGGCAGGCGCAGCGAGCACAGACAGCACCAGCGCCACCCAGGCGATGGGAGAGAACAGACGACGTTGCAAAGACACAGCGATTCCCCGAAAGACGGGCCGGTTCCTTCCGGCCCTGTGGATACGCACGCTCCGGTGCGCTGGATGAGGTCAGAAGCGGTAGTCGAAGCCGACGGTGAAGTAGCGGCCGCGCAGGTCGTACTGGCTGAAGTCGTACGGCGCGCGGATGCCCGGGAAGGACGCGTCGTACGGCGGTTCCTCGTCGGCCAGGTTCTGGATCTTGGCGTACAGGGTCAGCTTGTCGATGCCGGTGTAGCCCAGATACAGATCGAACTGGCTGTAGGCATCCACCCGATCCTGTACGGCGGTGGCCGCTGCGCTGGCCTTCTGGTCATAGCCGCTGGTGTAGTACCAGGTGAGCGCGGTGCGGAAATCGCCGTAGCTCCAGTCGAAGGTGGTGGTCGCCTTGTTCTTGGGCAGGGTCGCGCCGAGGTTGCTGCCGGCGTAATCCACCAGCGGGCCACCGACCACGGTGGGGCGGCTGTAGTTGCGCACGTGGGTGAAGGCGGTGCTCAGGCCGAAGTCGCCGGCCTGCGTGGTCGGGAAGCGCTGGCGCAGTTCGACATCGAAGCCGGAGGTCTTCAGCTCACTCAGGTTCTGGTAGCGGTTGAACACCGCCAGCAGCTTGCCGCGCTCATCGCGGCTGACCGCACCCGGCACGTTGTCGGTGACCAGGGTCTGGGTGTTGTTGGTGCCCACCAGGTTTTCCAGCTCGATGCGGTAGTAATCCACGCTCAGGCTGGTGTTGGACCACGGCGAGAGCACGATGCCGGCATTGAAGCTCTTGGTGCGTTCGGGCTTGAGATCGTTGTTGCCGACAGTGAAGAAGGTCGGGTTCTGCCGCGAGCCCGGCACGTCCGGGTCGCGCGGATCGATCACGCTGCCGTAGGCGATGCTGGTGCTGTTGGAATTCTCCGAGAGCGACGGCGCACGGAAGCCCTTGGAAGCGGCCGCACGCACCAGCAGGATGTCCCACGGCTGCCAGCGCAGGCTCAGCTTGGGCGAGAACGCATCGCCGAAATCGCTGTAGTGGTCGGCACGCGCGGCCGCCTGCAGCTCCAGGCGCTCGGCCAGCGGCACGTTGACTTCGGCATAGGCGGCGGTGACCTTGCGCTCGCCGTGCACTTCAGCGATCGCCGGGCGGATCTGCAGGCCGGCATCGATCTGCCAGGGGTTGTTGGAGTCCAGTTTCTCGCGACGCCACTCGGCCCCGGCGGCGAAGCCGATCTCCCCAGCCCAGGTGTGGCCCAGCGCGCCGGAGATTTTGGCGTCCACGCCCTGCAGCACCGATTCGGCCGGGCGCAGCGTGCTGATGTTGATCGCATTGAGAACGTCCGATGACGTCGCGGCCGGATTGAGCAGGTTGTAGCTGCCGCTGGCCAGCGCATCGGCCAATGCGTAGCGGTTGGCGAAGCCGCCGGACACGGTTTCGCGCTCGCTGCTGCGCGCACCGAACGCGCCCACTTCCCAGTCCCAGTTCTGCAGGCTGCCACGCAGCCCGACCAGGCCGCGGTAGGCCTGCGAGCGGTTGGTCTTGATGGTCGCGCCGAGGTTGAAGAAGGTGTACTCGATCGGCACCGCGCGGCCATACGGGTTGTACGGGCTGCTGGCGGGCAGGTTGGAGGAGACCGGTTCGGCCAGGCCGGTATCGGCGTTGAGCGCGAAACGGCCGCTTTCCAGGGTGAAGAACGGGCTACTGCCGAACCAGGACACGCCCTTGATGTCGCTGTAGAGCACTTCACCGAAGGCCTCGATGTTGTCGTTCACCCGGAAGGTGCCGTTGACGTAGGCCTGGTAGCGCTTGGTCGAGGGAATCAGCGTGGTGTACGGCGCCTGGTTGAAGCCGCAGGTGTTGCCGGCCAGGCCGTCGATCGGCGCGCTGGCCACCAGCGTGGTGCCCTGCGGGCAGTTGCCGCTGGCATCGAGCATCGGCACCGACGTGCCATTGACCAGGTAGCGCGCGCCCTTGGCCGACCAGCCGTTCCAGCGCCCGCCAGGCTTGTCGGTGTAGATGCCGGATTTGGTGAGGTCGCGCTGGTCCTGGTCCAGGCGCTCGCGGTTGTAGCCTTCCAGGCTGACCAGGATGTTGTAGCCGTCGGTATCCAGGTCACCGATGCCGCCGACGAACTTCAGGTTCTGCTCGTCCAGCCCGCCCTGGTCGGCGGTGCCGAGGCTGCCACCGAGTTCGGCGCCCTGGAAATTCTGCCGGGTGATGATGTTGACCACGCCGGCCACCGCGTCGGAGCCGTACACGGCCGAGGCGCCGTCCTTGAGCACTTCGATGCGTTCCACGGCCACCAGCGGCAGCGCGTTGAGGTTGACGAAGGTGTCCGACAGGCCGCCGGCCGGGAAGCCGTAATTGGCCAGACGCCGACCGTTGAGCAGCACCAGCGTGTTCTTCTGCGACAGCCCGCGCAGGCCGATGCCGGCCGAACCGGAGGCCCAGCCGTTGTTGGTGGTTTCGTTGTTGGCGTTGCCGGTGTTGGCCGAGATCGAGCGCAACAGGTCGGCGACGGTGGCCTTGCCGGTCTCTTCCAGCTGCTGGCGGCCGATCACCTGGACCGGGTTGGCCGACTCGGTATCGGTACGTTTGATGTTGGAACCGGTGACCCGCACGGCGGCAAGGGTCTTGCTGTCGCCGGCGGCATCGGCGGTTGCATCGGGGGCGGCATCGGCGAACGCGGGCAAAGGCGTAGCCAGAGCGGCGGAAAGCGCCGCTACAAGAAGGGTGTGCTTGGGCATGGACTTCAGTGGGGTGGTGGACGACGAGTTCCGCAGTAATCCATGCCTGGCGATGAACCGGCCAATAACATCTCTTCATACGGATATAAGAGAACCTAACATCTCTTCATCCGGATGGAAATGTTTCCGTGAAGGAGCGATGGGCTGTTGCCGTCACCGCCCGGCAGGTCCACCGGTACAATGCGCCAATGGAAATCTTCAAAGTCTTTACCCTCGAGGCTGCCCACCTCCTCCCCAACGTGCCGCCGGGCCACAAGTGCGCGCGCCTGCACGGGCACTCGTTCCGGGTGGAGCTGAAAGTCGAAGGCGAGCCGGGCGAGCACAGCGGCTGGATCATGGATTTCGGCGACGTCAAAGCGGCCTTCCAGCCCATCTACGACCGCCTGGACCACCACTACCTCAACGACATCCCCGGCCTGGAGAATCCGACCAGCGAACGGCTGGCGATCTGGATCTGGGACGAACTCAAGCCGGCGCTGCCGCAGCTGAGCGAAGTCACTGTGCACGAGACCTGTACCTCCGGCTGCCGCTACCGCGGCTGATCCGCACCAAGGTAGTGCCGGCCGCTGGCCGGCTCCCAGCGCCACGAGCGCCACGAGCGCCCTCGGCACTTTGAAGCAACCCATTGATGTAAAAACAGTTTCACTGATACCGGACCACAACTGGCAACAAGTTGTTGCAATGCAATATATTTGGCGTATGCTGCAGTGCATCAACGTTCTCGAGCCGTCCTGCCATGACGTCCGCGTTCACCGATTCCTTCAGCGCCTACACCCGCCAGCTGGCCGCCACGGCCACGCGTGCCAATCGGCTCGCCCTGGAAAATGCCGAAAGCATGTTCGGGGTGCAGTTGAAGACGCTGGAGAAGAACATCACCGCCACCAGCGGGTTCTTCGGTGACATCGTGCAGTCACGGCAACCGGATACGCTGCTGCCCAAGGGTGCGCAGCTGGCCCGCGACAATCTCGAGCGCTGGACCCATGCCAACCAGGAAGTACTGGGGCTTGGGTTGAAGGCCTCCGAGGCCTTCGGCGAACTCGCCCGGCAGCCGTTCGCGGCCGCCACGCCCGACGCAGGCAAGACGCGCGGCTGAGCAGACACACCATCGAATTTGCGTGGGTCCCTCCCCCCACGCAMTCCCAGACCCGACAGAACCCTCCCTCTGTCGGGTCTTTTTTTGGGCGCGCGTCAGCGCCTCGGTTGTTGTCGCTGACCTGCCCACGATCGCCTTGCCGTTTCCCGCCTGCGGAGGGAACGCGCCACGTTGTTTGGCGGGTAGTGCCGGCCGCTGGCCGGCTCCACGTAAACCACACGCAGGCTGCGCGTGCAGCCGACCAACGGTCGGCTCTACCAGCGCGCGGGCCGTCGACGCAACGTCCCCGCCCCGGGCATCAGCGTGCGGCAGTTGGCAGGGTGAACACGAACAGCGCGCCTTCGCGGCTGTCCATCAGGCGGATGTCGCGGTGGTGCAGTTGCAGGATGCGGTGGACGATCAACAGGCCGAGCCCGCCGCTGTCCGGGCGCGCACTGCCCAACGCGGGCGGCGTGTTGAACAACCCGGCGCGGCGCTCGGGCGCGATGCCCGGTCCGGTGTCGGCGATGGCGACCTGCACCTCGCCGTCCTGCGCGCGTAGCACCACCTCGATGCGGCCGCCTTCAGGAGTGTGGCGGATGGCGTTGTCGAGCAGGTTGGTCAGTACGCGCTCGATCAATGGCAGATCCGCCACGACTGCCGGGAGCCCGGGCGGTATGTCCGCGCTGAGCGTCTGCCGGCGTGCCTGCGCGCCCAGTTCGAATTTCTGGAACACATCCTGGACCAGGTCCGGCAGCGAGAACGCCTGCAGGTCCAGGCTGACCGCGCCGTGTTCCAGCCGCGCCAGTTCGAACAACGCCTGGGCCAGCGCACCGACCTTGCGGCTCTGCGCCAGCGCGATGCCAAGGTAGCGCTGGCGCTCGTCGGCGCTGAGCGTAGCGTCCTTCAGGGCCAGGGTTTCCAGGTAGCCGTGCAGCGAGGACAGCGGCGTGCGCAGGTCGTGGGAAATGTTGGCCACCAGCTCGCGGCGCTGCAGGTCCTGTTCGCGCAACTGCTGCCACTGCTCGCCCAGGCGCTGGCCCATGTGCCCGAAGCTGTGCTGCAGGATCGCCAGTTCGTCGCGCTCACCGGGACGCAGCGGGGTCGGTGGCAGCGGCGTGCCGGCACCGGCGGCGTCCACGTCGAAGGCCTGGATGCGGCGGGTCAGCTGGCGCAGCGGCCGGGTGACCCAACGGAACGCGACCCCGCCGGCCAACAGCCCGACCGCCGCCAGGATCGCCAACGACCACAACGTCGTGCGCAGGGTCGCGTTGGCGGCGATGTTGGCGGCCAGCGCCTCGCGCTGCTCGCCCACCAGCACCACGTAGATGTAGCCGGCCTGGCGTCCCTGCACCCACAGCGGGGCGGCGTTGAACACCTTGCGGCCGGTGGCGCTGCGCGGGTCGTCGCCGAGGATCGGCAACGGTTCGTCGCGCAGCAGGGCGCGTACCGGCGCCAGGTCCACGCGGTCGCGCTTGAGGTGGCCATCGGGCGCGTCATGGCCGAGGATGCGGCCCGCGTCGTCGAGCAGGTACACCTCGACGCTGGGATTGACCGCCATCAGCTTGCCGAACAGCGCGCGCACTTCGCCGCCGCGCATGCCGCGCGCGTCCATCAATTCACCACTGCGCGCGATATGTTCGGCCAGCCCGCGCGACAGCCGCTGCACGGTCTCCTGCTCGTGCATGGCGGTGCTGCGCATCTGGATCCACATCAACGCGCCGCAGCACACCAACAACAGTGCGCAGAACACTACCGACAGGCGCTGGGACAGGGTCAGGCGGATCACGCCGCTGCTCCTTCATCGCCGACCAGCTTGTAGCCACGACCCCACACCGTCTGGATGCGCTGCGGGCTGGCCGGGTCGCGTTCGATCTTGTTGCGCAGCCGGTTGATGTGGGTGTTGACGGTGTGTTCGTAGCCGTCGTGCTGATAGCCCCAGACCTGGTTGAGCAGGTCCATGCGCGAGTAAACCTGGCCGGGATGGCGGGCGAAGAAGTAGAGCAGGTCGAACTCGCGCGGGGTCAGCTCCAGCGCACGCCCGTCGACCTGAGCGTTGCGCGCGACCGGATCGATGCGGATGCCGGCCACGTCCAGTTCGCCGGCATCGATGCGCGCGTTCTGCGCCATTGCTTCCACCCGGCGCAGCAGGGCTTTGACCCGCGCCACCAGCTCCAGCATCGAGAACGGTTTGGCCAGGTAGTCGTCCGCGCCCAGTTCCAGGCCGAGGATGCGATGCACTTCGCTGGCACGCGCACTGGTGATGATGATCGGGGTGTAGCGCGTCATCGCGCGGGCGCGCTTGCAGATCTCCAGGCCGTCCACGCCGGGCAGCATCAGGTCCAGCACCAGCGCGCTCCACGGCTGCGCTTCGAGCAGGGCCAGCCCCTCGTCGCCGGTGGCGGCGTGGGTGACCTCGTAGCCCTCGTCGCGCAGGTGCATGCGCAGCAGGGTGGCGATGTGGACATCGTCTTCGACGATCAGGACACGCTTGGCGCTGCTCATCGGTGCGGGCGGGCCGGCCAGGAAGGGATGCCCGCATTGTCGGTCGATCCGGGCCTGAATGTGTCACGGAAAATTTAACCCTGCGTGAGGATTCGTTGACCGGCCCGGGCGCAGCATGGCCCCATCGTTCCCGGACCTGGAGATCGGCCATGCGTTACTCCCGTCGCAATGTACTCGGCATGGGCGCCATGACGGCCGCCGCCGGCGTATTTGGTCTGACCGCCTGCAGCGGCCCGGCACCGGCTGCCACCGCCGCCCCGACCCGTCGTTTCGAGGTGATGCGCACCGATGCGCAGTGGCGTGAACAGCTCAGCCCGGCGCAGTACGCGGTGCTGCGCCGGCAGAGCACGGAGCGGCCCTTCAGCAGCCCGCTCAACAAGGAGCATCGGCGCGGCACGTTCAACTGCGCCGGCTGCGCGCTGTCGCTGTTCTCTTCGTCGACCAAGTTCGACAGCGGTACCGGCTGGCCCAGTTTCTGGGCACCGCTGCATGACGCCGTCGCCGAAGACCGCGACACCACCCTGGGCATGATCCGCATCGAGGCGCATTGCCGGCGCTGCGGCGGCCATCTCGGCCACGTGTTCGACGATGGTCCGCGCCCGACCGGGCTGCGCTACTGCATGAACGGCGTGGCGATGACCTTCACCGCGGCCTGAGCGCCGTTTCTCCCTGCATCCTGGAAGGATCTGTCCATGTTCCTGCTTGTCCTGGCCTACCTCGGCGGCGTACTCACCATCCTCAGCCCGTGCATCCTGCCGGTGCTGCCCTTCGTGTTCGCGCGCTCGGACCGTCCCTTCCTGCGCAGTGGCCTGCCGCTGCTGGTGGGCATGACCCTGATGTTCGCGGTGGTCGCCAGCCTAGCGGCGGTGGGTAGCCAATGGGTGGCGCAGGCCAACCAGATCGGGCGCTGGATCGCGCTGGTGGTGATGGCGCTGTTTGCGCTGGCGCTGCTGTGGCCCTCGCTGGCCAACCGCCTGCTCTCGCCGTTCCAACGCCTTGGCGCACGCCTGAGCGCCTCGGCCGATGCGGCCAGCGACGCCGGACGCGGCGGGATCGGTACCTCGTTGTTGATCGGCATCGCCACCGGCCTGCTGTGGGCGCCGTGCGCCGGGCCGATCCTGGGCCTGATCCTCACCGGCGCGGCGCTGCAGGGCGCCAGCGTGGGCACCAGTGGCCTACTGCTGGCCTATGCACTGGGCGCAGCGACGTCGCTGGCGCTGGCGATCTGGATCGGCGGCCGGGTGTTCGCCGCACTCAAGCAGCGCCTGGGCATGGGCGAATGGATCCGTCGCGCGCTCGGCGTGGCCGCGCTGCTGGCGGTGGTGGCGATCGCGATGGGCTGGGACACCGGCGTGTTGACGCGCTTGTCCACGGTAAGCACGGCCAAACTCGAACAGGGCCTGCTGGATACGCTGCCCGGGCAGCAGCCGGCCGCGGGTGCGGCGATGACGACGGCCAGCGGCCAGCCGAACGGCGAACTGCCGGTGGAAGGCACCCTGCCCTCCCTCGCCGGCGCCACCGGGTGGCTCAACAGCCCGCCGTTGAGCGCTGAAGGCCTGCGCGGCAAGGTCGTCCTGGTCGATTTCTGGACCTACTCCTGCATCAACTGCCTGCGGGCCCTGCCGTATGTGCGTGAATGGGCCGAACGCTACCGCGACCACGGTCTGGTGGTGATCGGTGTGCATGCGCCGGAGTTCGCCTTCGAACGCAGCCTGGGCAACGTGCAGGGCGCGGTGAAAGACCTGAAGGTCACCTACCCGGTGGCGATCGACAATGATTTCGCGATCTGGCGCGGCTTCAACAACCGCTACTGGCCGGCGCACTACTTCATTGATGCCCAAGGCCGTATCCGCGCGCACCACTTTGGCGAAGGCAATTACGCCCAGTCCGAGCAGATCATCCGCCGGCTGCTGCGCGAAGCGGGCAACACGCTGCCCGACGAACCGGCGCAGGCGATGGCGATGGCCGCGGCGGCACCGCGCGATGGCGTGGAGCAGCAGGCCGACATGCGCAACCTGAAATCGCCGGAGACTTACCTGGGCCATGCGCGCGCGGAGAACTTCGCCTCGCCTGGCGGGCAGCAGCCGGACCGCGCCGCGGACTACACCGTGCCGGCCACGCTGGGCCTGAATCAGTGGGCGCTCGGCGGTCGCTGGACCGTGGGCAATGAGGACGCAGCGTTGGACGCGGCCGGTGGCCGGATCGCGTTCCGCTTCCATGCCCGCGACCTGCACCTGGTGCTGGCGCCGGCGGTCGATGGCAGGCCGGTGCGCTACCGCGTGCGCATCGACGGCCAGCCGCCGGGCGCGGCCGCCGGTGGCGATGTGTCGGCCGATGGCAGCGGCCAGGTCGGCGGGCACCGTCTGTACCAGTTGATCCGCCAATCCGGCGATGTGCGCGAACGGACTTTCGAGATCGAGTTCCTCGATCCGGGTGTGCACGCCTACGCCTTTACGTTCGGTTGAGCCCTGGAGGCCTTCGATGAAGATCGCAATGGACAAACTGGTTGCCGGCAGCATCGCCGCGGTGATCGCCGCACTGACGGTCACGGCGGTGCTCAGCCTGGACGGCCCGGTGCATGCCGCGCCGGCGCAGGCCCTGGTCACGGTGCCTGCACCGGGCGGCAGTGCCGATTTCAAACAACCCGGCAGCACGCGTGCGCAGGTGGTGTTCGCCGGCGGTTGTTTCTGGGGGGTACAGGGGGTGTTCCAGCACATCAATGGCGTGGACAACGCGGTGTCCGGCTACATAGGTGGGAGTGGGGCCGATGCCAGCTATCCGCGCGTGGGCGGCGGTGGCACCGGCCATGCCGAAGCGGTGCAGGTCACCTATGATCCGTCGAAGGTCAGCTACGGGCAATTGATGCAGGTGTTCTTCTCGGTGGTGCATGATCCGACGCTGCTGAATCGGCAAGGTCCGGATCGCGGTACCCAGTACCGTTCTGCGGTGTACGCCGATGACGCCGCGCAACGCGACGCCACGCGCGCCTATATCGTCCAGTTGCAGCGCGCCAAGGCGTATGCGGCGCCGGTGGTGACCCAGGTCGACGGCGGCAAGCGTTTCTATGCTGCCGAGGGCTATCACCAGAACTACCTCACCCTGCATCCCGAATCGCAGTACATCCAGATCAACGATGCGCCCAAGGTGGCGGCACTGAAGCAGCAGTATCCGGCGCTGTATCGCGAGAAGCCGAGGTTGGTGTCGACTCTTTCTGCGCGGTGATGCTGTTCTTTTGGAGCGTCGATGTCTGCGGTGCTCCCCCGCCCCAGACAGTGGGCTGGTGGCCGTCGAAAACCCTGGAAGCACGACGCAAAGACGGCAGGGCTGATGCTTGTAGCTGATGCTTGGGGCTGATGCTTGTGGCTGATGCTTGGCTGTCGCTGTCGCTGTGGCTGTGCTTGTGCCTGTTCGCTGCGCACCAGCCAACTGTCTGGGGCGGGTACGGGTGGGCTTGCGGGACCGTCAKGCGCCMYGGGTCCGACGCATGCGTCGGACGGGCTGGGCAGGACGCCCAGCCCCGGTCTTGCCACGTGCGCAGGATTGCGCACGTGCGCAAGGCGTACGCGAGCCTACAGGGACGTACTTGCGGCGTGTCCCGCAAACCCACCCGTACCCGCCCGAACCAGCGA
>NZ_JBFULB010000096.1:0-12611 GCF_056400545.1 Stenotrophomonas sp. P5_A8
CCGACCAACGGTCGGCTCTACGGGATGCATCGGGGTAGCCGACCAACGGTCGGCTACCCCGCCATTGGTCACCCCTCGGCGGTCTTCCCCTCATCCGGCTTCACCCGGAACCACGCCGCGTACAGCGCCGGCAGGAACACCAGGGTCAGCACGGTGCCGACGATCAAGCCGCCCATGATCGAGATCGCCATCGAACCGTAGAACGCACTGCGCGACAGCGGGATCATCGCCAGCACCGCCGCCAGCGCGGTCAGCACGATCGGACGGAAGCGGCGTACGGTCGCATCGATGATGGCGTGCCAGCGATCATGCCCGGCGTCGATGTCCTGCTGGATCTGGTCGATCAGGATCACCGAGTTACGCATGATCATGCCGGCCAGCGCGATGGTGCCCAACAGCGCCACGAAACCGAACGGCGCGCGGAACAGCAGCAGGAACAGGGTCGCACCGATGATGCCCAGCGGTGCGGTGACCAACACCATCGCCGCACGCGAGAAGCTGCGCAGCTGCAGCATCAGCAGCGTGGCCACCACGATCAGGAACAGCGGCATGCCGGCCTTGATCGAGTTCTGACCGCGCGCCGAATCCTCGACGGTGCCGCCGGTCTCCAACAGGTAGCCCGACGGCAGTTGCGCGCGGATGCCGTCCAGGGTGGGCAGGATCTGCTGCACCACGTCCAGCGGCTGCATGCCATCGCCGATGTCGGCGCGCACGGTCACCGTGGGCAGGCGGTTGCGGTGCCAAATGATGCCGTCTTCGAAGGCGTATTCGAGCCGGGCCACCTGCGACAGCGTCACCGACGTACCGCTGGCGGTGGGGATGGCCAGGCTGCCGAGCAGGCCCAGTTGCGCGCGCTCGTTGTCCGGCCCGCGCAGCAGCATCTCGATCTGGCGGTTGCCTTCGCGATAGGTGCTCACGCTCATGCCCGACAGCGAGCTGCTCAGGAACTGGCTGACCTGTGCGCTGCTTACGCCCAGCGCGCGTGCGCGGTCCTGGTCGATCACCAGCCGCACCACCTTGCTCGGCTCGCTCCAGTCCAGGTTGACGTTGATCACGTGCGGGTTCTCGCGGACCTTGGCTTCCACCTGGCGCGCGATGGCCTGCACCTGCGCCACGTGCTCGCCGGAGATGCGCATCTGCACCGGGTAGCCCACCGGCGGCCCGTTCTCCAGCCGGGTCACGCGCATCTGCACGTCCGGGAACTGCTTGATCACGTCCTTGATCAACCAGTCGCGCGTGGCTTCACGTGCCTCGGCATCGGCGGTAAGCACCACGAACTGCGAGAAGTTGGTGGCCGGCAGCTGCTGGTCCAACGGCAGGTAGAAACGCGGCGAGCCGGTGCCGACGTAGGCCACGTAATTGCTGATGCCCTCGCGGCCCTTCAGCAGCGTCTCCAGCTTGCTGGCCTGGGCCTGGGTGGCCGCCAGCGACGCGCCTTCGGCCAGTTCGATGTCCACCATCAGTTCGGGCCGGGTCGAATCGGGGAAGAACTGCTGCGGCACGAAGCGGAAGATCACCAGCGAGAACACGAACAGCGCCGCGGTCGCGCCGATCACCCACCAGCGATGGCGCAGGCAGGTATCCAGGAAGCCACGGAAACGGGTGTAGAACGGGCGCTGGTAGGGATCGTGGTCGTGCGCATGTTCCTTCGGCGCGATCCAGCGCGCGAACGCCGGATGACGGTCGGCCCACTGCAGGCGCGTGGCGTGCCAGCGCCCGGCCAGGCTGGTCGGCTTGGGCGGCTGCCGGTTGAACAGATCCGGCAGCATCTTGTCGCCCAGGTACGGGATGAACAGCACCGCGGCGATCCAGGACACCACCAGCGCGATGGTCACCACCTGGAACAGCGAGCGGGTGTACTCACCGGTACTGGAGGCGGCCGTGGCGATGGGCAGGAAGCCGGCGGCGGTGATCAGCGTACCGGTCAGCATCGGGAAGGCGGTGGATTCCCAAGCGAAGCTGGCCGCGCGCAGGCGGTCGTAGCCCTGCTCCATCTTGGTGGCCATCATCTCCACCGCAATGATCGCATCGTCTACCAGCAGGCCCAGCGCCAGTACCAGCGCGCCGAGCGAAATCTTGTGCAGGCCGATCCCGAAGTAATGCATGACGAAGAACGTCATCGCCAGCACCAGCGGAATGGTCACGCCCACCACCAGTCCGGTGCGCAGGCCCAACGAGAAGAAGCTGACCAGCAGCACGATCACCACCGCCTCGGTCAGCACCTGCACGAACTCGCCCACCGACTCCTCCACCGCGTGCGGCTGGTCGGACACCTTGCGCAGCTGCATGCCGGCCGGCAGAGTCTTCTGCAGGCGTTCGAACTCGGCATCCAGGGTCGCGCCGAGCTTGAGGATGTCACCGCCATCCTTCATCGCCACGGCCAGGCCAATGGCGTCCTCGCCCATGAACCGCATCTTCGGCGAGGCCGGGTCGGCGAAACCGCGCTTGACCTCGGCGATGTCGCCCAGGTGCACGGTGCGCTCGCCGGCCTGGATCGGGAACTTGCGGATGTCCTCGACCGAATCGAACTGGCCGGTGACGCGCAGCTGCACGCGGTCGCTCGGGGTTTCGAAGAAGCTGGTGGCGGTCACCGCGTTCTGGTCGGCGAGTGCCTGCTGCACCTGCTGCAGCGACACGCCCAGCGTGGCCAGCTTGGTGTTGGACAGCTCGATCCAGACCTTTTCGTCCTGCAGCCCGACCAGATCGATCTTGCCCACATCGGGCACGCGCTGCAGTTCCAGCTGGATGCGGTCGGCGTAGTCACGCATCACCGCGTAATCGAAGCCCTTGCCGGTCAACGCGTAGATATTGCCGAAGGTGTCGCCGAACTCATCGTTGTAGAACGGCCCGACGATCTCACGCGGCAGCGTGGCGCGGATGTCGCCCACGCGCTTGCGTACCTGGTACCACAGGTCCGGGATCTGCTTGGAGCGCAAGCTGTCGCGCGCCATGAAGATCACCTGCGATTCGCCCGGGCGCGAGTAGGAGCGGATGAACTCGTACTCGCCGGTGTTCATCAGCGCTTTTTCGATCGGCTCGGTGACCTGGCGCGAGACCTGCTCGGCAGTGGCACCGGGCCACATCGTGCGCACCACCATCGCCTTGAAGGTGAACGGCGGATCCTCGGACTGGCCCAGGTGCTTGTAGGACCACGCGCCGATGACCGCGAAGGCAAGCATCGCAAACAGCACCAGCGGCCGGTTGCCCAGCGCCCATTCGGAGAGATTGAAGCGGCGCACGGATCAGTGCCCCTTGCCGACGGCGGCCGGCGCAGTCGCCGGCGTTACGGCGGGAGCGAGCACCGGACGGTTCTGCCGATCCACCGGCGTCACCACCTGGCCGTCGCGCAGCAGATGCCCACCGGCGGCGACCACCCAGTCGCCAGCGGTCACCCCAGACAACACCGGCACGGCCTCGGCGCCGTAGGCACCGACCGTCACCGGGGTGGCCTTGAGCGCACCGTTGGCCGGGTTCACCACCCACACGCTGGCCTTGCCATCGGCGCCACGCAACACCGCCGCCAGCGGCAGCTGCAAAGTGCCGCTGCGCCCGGCCGCGGCGAACACGCGCGCACTCTGGCCCAGTTCCACCTCGTCCACCGCTTCGGGCGCCAGGCTGACGCGGGTGGCATAGGTACGCGCCTGCGCATCGGCGGCGGGGGCGATCTCGCGGATCGTGCCCGGCAGCAGCTGGCCTGGCCGGTTCCACAGCTCGATCTGCACCGGCTGGCCCACCTGGTAATCGCGGATGTTGCTTTCCGGCAGCGCGATCAGCACCTCGCGGCCACCATCGGCGGCCAGGGTGAACACGGTCTGCCCGGCGCTGACCACCTGCCCGGCCTCGGCCTGGCGGCTGGCGATCACGCCATCGGCCGGCGCGCGCAGCTGCGCATACTCGGCCTGGTTGCGGGCCACGGCCAGGTTGGCGCGGGCGGCATTGGCCTGGCCCTGGGCGGCCTTGAACGCAGCGGTCTGCTGGTCCAGCGCCGAGCGACTCACCAGCTGGCCTTCGGCGAGCGTGGCGTAGCGCTTCTGGTCATCACGGGCACGCACCAGATCGGCTTCGGCCGCGGCCAGCTGCGCCTGCGAGGCGGCGGCCTGGGAGGCGTAGTCGGCGGCGTCCAGTTCGGCCAGCAGCTGGCCCTTGGTCACGCGCTGGCCGGCATCGACGTGGCGCTTGACCATATTGCCGCCCACGCGGAAGGACAGCGGGCTTTCCTGGCGGGCGTGCACCTCACCCGGATAGGCGGCCGCTTCCTGTCCGGTCACGGTGCCCGGATGCACCACCAGCACCGGGATCGCCGCCGCCGGCTCGGCGCCCTGCTTGCCACACGCCGCCAGCATCACCAGCAGCGCAGCGCCGCCCACCCATCGCATGTTTTTCATGAGGTACAGGACCTGAAAAGAAATCCGGAAGAACGCACGGGCAACATACTGTTGCAGCACGGCCAATAGTGAACCAGCCGGTATAGTATAAATATCGAACCGATTGGTCTAGTATTGTTTGGATGACTGATTCGACCTCTTCCGTTGCGCCCGCCAAGCCGGCCGCCAAGGCTTCCGGGCCGGGCCGTCCGAAGGACCTGGGCAAGCGCGCCGCGATCCTGGAGGCGGCCAAGTCGCTGTTCGTGGAGCAAGGCTACAACGGCGTCAGCATGGACAGCATCGCCGCCCAGGCGGGTGTGTCGAAGCTGACCGTTTACAGCCATTTTGGCGACAAAGAGACCCTTTTCACCGAAGCTGTGAAGTCGACCTGTGTTGCCATGCTGCCCGATGCGCTGTTCGTCACCGACGCCGAAGGGCCGTTGCGTGACCAGCTGCAGGGCATCAGCCACGCGTTCTTCAGCATGATCACCTCGGCCGAGGCGGTCGCCGTGCAGCGGGTGATGATGGCCCCGGAAACCGACGACCGCCTGCGCGAGATGTTCTGGGTAGCCGGTCCGCAGCGCACCACCGATGCCCTGGCCGAGTTCCTGCGTGCCCGGGTGGCCCGTGGCGAACTGGAGATCGAGGACTGCCAGACCGCCGCGCTGCAGCTGATGACGCTGCTCAAAGGCGAGCTGCATACGCATATGATGTGCGGGCTGCGACCGACCCCGGCCGACTGCGATGCGAACGCCCACGTGAGCGCCAGCGTCGACTTCTTCCTGAGGGCGTACGCGCCGCGCCCACCGGCGTGACATCAAGATGAATGGACCGGAGGTCGCGGTGACTTCCGGCACTGCGACCCCGGCGCGACGGCAGCGATGCTCTCAGCGCGCCGCCGGCTCCCGGCACCGGTAAAATGGCCGGCCCACTGCGCTGGAACTAGAACCTCATGACGATCGATTACTCCCACGCCCGCGAACTGATGGTCGAACAACAGATCCGTCCCTGGGACGTGCTGGAGATCCGCGTGCTCGATGTACTGGCACGCCTGCCGCGCGAGGCGTTCGTCGCTGAATCGCACAAGGCCTTGGCTTACGCCGACATCGAACTGCCGCTGGGCTTCGGGCAGAAGATGATGAAGCCGGTCATCGAAGGCCGCACCCTGCAGGCGCTGGATCTGCAGCCGGGCGAGGAAGTGCTGGAAATCGGCACCGGCAGCGGCTACCTGAGCGCCTGCATGGGCGAGCTGGCCCGCGAAGTGCTGAGTTTGGAAATCCAGCCGGAACTGGCTGCCGGCGCGCGTGCGCGCCTGGATGCCGCCGGCCTGGGCAACAACGTGCGGATCGAAACCGCCGATGCACTGCACTGGGAAACCGAGCGCCGCTTCGACGCGATCTGCGTGACCGCTGCCGTGGACACCATTCCGTCACGTTTCACCCAGTGGCTGCGTCCCGGTGGCCGTCTGTTCGTGATCCGCGGCCAGTCGCCGGTCATGGAAGCGGTGCTGGTCACGGCCGACGGCACCAACGAGTCGCTGTTTGAAACCGATATCGACTACCTGCGCGGTGCCGCTCCGGCGCCCCAGTTCCAACTCTGAGTCCAAGGAAGCCGCAATGATCCGCCGATCCCTCGCTATTGCGCTGGCCGCCGCCCTGCTGCCGATGACCGCCTCCGCCGCCGACCTGCTGCAGGTCTACGAAATGGCGCGCAATGGCGATCCGCAGCTGTCCGCCGCCGAATCGACCCGTCTGTACGACAAGGAAGGCGCCGTGCAGGCGCGTGCCGCGTTGCTGCCGCAGCTCAATGGTGAGGCGTCGCTCAACCGCACCCGCACCAACCCGAACCACGACCTGAGTTCCAGCTCGATCACCACCAAGAGCCGCAACTACACGGTCAACGGCAGCCAGACGCTGTTCAACTTCACCCAGTTCGCCAACCTGCGTTCGCAGCGCGATCTGAGCAAGGCGGCGGACTTCACCCTGGATTCGGCCAACGACGACCTGATCGTGCGCACCTCGGCGGCGTACTTCAACGTGCTGGTGGCGATCGAATCGCTGACCGCCGCGCAGACCAACGAAGCGGCGGCCAAGAAGCAGTTCGACTTCGCCGACAAGCGCCTGGAAGTGGGCCTGGCCCCGATCACCGACGTGCACGAAGCGCGCGCCCAGTACGACCAGGCCCGCGCCAACACCATCGTCGCGCAGAACACCCTGGCCGATGCCTACCAGGCACTGACCGAACTGACTGGCCAGCCGGTGGCCGACCTGCGCGCCCTGCCGGTCGACTTCCGCCCGGAACTGCCTGCCAAGTACGCCAGCATCGACCAGCTGGTCAACGAAGCGGTTGCCCAGAACCCGGCGCTGAAGGCGCAGGAATTGAAGGTCAGCGCCGCCGAAACCGGCGTGTCGGCCGCGCGCGGCGGTCACTACCCGACCCTGTCGCTCGGCGCTACCGCCGGCAAGTCGGCCAGCTGGGGCGATGTGGTCGGCGCCGGTGACAGCTTCAGCCCGGACCGCCGCAGCAACAGCGTCGGCCTGACCCTGAGCGTGCCGATCTTCTCCGGCGGCGCCACCCAGTCCGGCGTGCGCCAGGCCCTGGCCCAGCGCGACATCGCCCAGGACGGCTACGAGCAGCAGAAGCGCGCCCTGGACCGCAACACCCGCAATGCCTACCAGACCCTGGTCGCCGGCATCAGCGAAGTGGAAGCGCGTCGCCTGGCGGTGGTCTCGGCACAGAGCGCCTACGACGCTTCGCAGGTCGGTCTGGAAGTGGGTACCCGCACCGTGCTGGATGTCATCCAGAACCAGCGCATCCTGTTCTCGGCGCAGCTGGACTACGCCAACGCGCGCTACACCTTCCTGCAGAACCGCCTGCAGCTGGGCCAGGCCGTGGGCACGCTGGACATCGCCGAACTGCAGGACATCAACCGCCTGCTGACCCAGGCCGCGGCGACGCCAAGCACCCAGGTCAACTGAGTCCGGCAGCCTCGCTGGAACAAAAAAACCACCCGCACGCGGGTGGTTTTTTTTTGCGCGCCCCTCATCGGCAGGGCCTCGCGCGCGCCGCCCGCCCCACCCCGCGTGCACCCTTCCGCGCGCCATCCCCATCCCAACGCGGGTCTTCCTGCGCGCCTCTCCGGGGGTAGAGCCACCCCATGGGTGGCTGCACACGCCGCCCGATCGAAGACAGCCACGCATGGCGTGGCTCTACCGGGTTGGCAACATTTTCCCGCGCTGCGTCGGTCGTTCGCGACATTGCGCCGTGTCTGCGCGCGCGTTCGATGTCCCCGACAGATACACGCGTCCACGGTTTCAGGGCAGGCGCGGGCATACGGTTTCTATACGTTGGTATTTCGCCGCAAAAACCGCTTGACCACGCCATCTGCGCTGTCTACCTTGCGCCCCGCACCACCTCTTCCCTCCCCCAGAGACCCCCTCCTTGGACAGTCATAGTCGATCGCGCTGCTGTTCCTGAGCCGACGGATCCACTGACCCCAAGGTCGGTTCCGTCCGCACAGGACGGGGCCTTCCGGCGCATGCCACATGCGCCTGCCTCGCTTCATCCGCATCGCTGTTCCACCGACCCCGACGAGGGTGCCGCTGGCGTTTCCGTTCGCCTGGAGATTGCCCATGCACGCTTTCCGCGTACTCGCCCCGCTGCTGTTGAGCGTGGCCCTGCTTCCGTTCAACACCCGCGCCGCCGCCAGCCTGCTGGTCGACGATGCCGGCATCACCGATGCCGGGCACTGCCAGTTGGAAAGCTGGGTGCGACACACCGATGCCGGCCAGGAATGGACCACCGTGCCCGCCTGCACGTTGGCCAACATCGAATGGTCGCTCGGGCTGACGCGGGCACCCGGCGATGCCCGCCGCCAGTACGCGTTCGGTGCCAAGCGCGTCCTGGTCGAGGGTGCGGCGCGACACTGGGGTCTGGCACTCGGCGCCAGCGTCGGTGGCAACACGCAGCGTCCGCGCGCCGATGACTGGGCGCTCAACGTACCGCTGACGATTGCACCGGGTGTGCAGGAGCGCGTGCAGGTGCACCTCAACCTGGGCTGGGCGGCACAGGGCGCCGCACGCGGTCGCACCGACGGCATCGGCATGGAAATCGGACTGACGCGCGACTGGTCGCTGCTGGCCGAGACCGCACACGATGCTGCCCGCGAGCGCGGCAGCCAACTGGGTCTGCGACGCGTGCTGTGGCCCGGCGCCAGCCTCGACCTGCTCGCCGGACGCATGCATCACCCACGCGACAGCCGCTGGATCACGCTCGGCTTCAACCTCGCGGCACTGCCCTGAGCGTCGCGCGCCCGCTTCGCCCCCCCCCGTACCGCGCTCTTCAACACCCCCTGCGGCTGCTCGCCGCAGCCACGCACCGCGATCGATCCCCCGCCCATGTGCCTGCCTGGACCGTGGCGGTCACCCCCTTTCTACCGACTGGAGCCCCCCATGAACCGCGACGACCTCGTGCTCTCCCTCCGTACCCTGTCCCGTTCCTGCGATGCGGCCGGGTTCGCCGGCATCACCGCCACCACGCACGCCTCGGATCTGGTGGATGCGCTCGGCATGCTCGACACCGATGCGTGCCTGGGTCTGCTGATGCTGCTCGACCCACCGGCACGCGCCGGCCTGTTCGCACACGTTGCGATGCCCACCCAGGACCTGCTGCTGGCTGCGATGTCACCGGCGGCCAAGGTGCAGCTGTTCGAGCACATGCCGTCCGACGATCGCGCCGACCTCTTCAACCGTCTCGGCGACGATGCCAGGCAGGCTTTGCTGCCTGCATTGACCAGGGTCGAGCGCGACGACATCCTGAAGATGGCTGCCTATCCGGAAGATACCGTCGGTTCGGCGACCACCTCGGACTACGCCTGGGTAGCGCCACAGATGACCGTCGCCGAGGCGATGGCGCACCTGCGCGCCACCGCGCTGGACAAGGAAACCGTCAACATCGTCTTCGTGCTGGACGGCACCTTGCGGCTGCGTGGCAGCGTCTCGCTGCGCGATCTGGTGCTGGCCGATGCGGACACCTTGATCARCACGATCATGCACGCCGACCCGGTATTCGCCCAGGCGCACTGGCCGCGCCTGCAGGCCGCCGAACTGATCCGCCGCTACGACCTGCTGGCGCTGCCGGTGATCCACGACGGCGGGCGCATGATCGGCATCGTCACCGTCGATGATGCGATGGACATCGAGAAAGAGCAGGACGCCTCGCAGCTGGCGCGCTTCGGCGGCACGGTGAGTGCGCATGGCACCGACCTGGACGTGCGCAACACGCCGCTGAAGCAGATGTTCCGCGTCCGCGTGTTCTGGCTGGCGATCCTGACCTGCTTCGGCATCGCCACCAGTACCTTCGTGGCTGCGCAGGAAGAACTATTGACCCAGGTCATCGTGCTGGCCGCCTTCATCGCCCCGATCGTGGACATGGGCGGCAACACCGGCAGCCAGTCGGCCACGCTGGTGATCCGCAGCATGGCACTGGGCGATCTGAAACTGAGCTGGGCCGATGTGTGGTTCGTGATCAAACGCGAACTGCCGGTGGCGGCCGCGCTGGGCGTCACCATCGCGTTGCTCGAAGCGATCCTGGCGTACTTCAGCAAGGGCGTGGGCATGGATGTGCTGCTGGTGGTGGGCTCCAGCATGCTGGTGTGCACCGCGCTCGGCGGCGTCATCGGCGCGCTGCTGCCCTTCGCCGCACGTCGCATCGGCACCGACCCGGCCACGCTGTCCTCGCCGATGATCACCTCGATCATGGACCTGATCGGAGTGCTCATCTACTTCGGCTTCGCTTACCTGTTCCTGGGGGATCTGCTGGTTGCAGGGGCGGCGTGAACCGGCGATCGGCCGTTCATTCCACCGCCGGCGGCAGGTGCGGGGCGATCAGGGCCACGGTGCGTTCCAGCGCGCCGCGGCCATTGCTCACCAGCATGCAGCCGGCGCGCGCCATGTCTTCGCGCGCCTGCGGATCGCGCAGCAGGCTCAGCAGTGCATCGCCCACGCCCTGCGCATCCTCGGCGATCACCACCGCGCCGGCTTCGCGCATGCGCCGGGAGATCTCGGCGAAGTTGTGCAGGTGCGGCCCGGTGACTGCCGCGGTGCCCATCGCCGCCGGCTCCAGCAGGTTGTGCCCGCCGATGGCCTGCAGGCTGCCACCGACGAAGGCGACCTGCGCGCAGCCGTAGAAGGACATCAGCTCACCCAGCGTATCGATCACGAACACATCGGTGTCGGCCTGCGGCCACTGCTGCTGGCGACGCGTGGCGACCTTCCAGCCCTGTTCGCGGGCCAGCGCTTCCACGCGGGGGAAACGCTCGGGGTGGCGTGGCGCCCACAACAGCAGCAGACCCGGCAGCGCCTCGCGCAGGCGCCGGTGCAGATCGAGGGTGGCCTGCTCTTCGCCTTCGTGGGTGCTGGCGGCGATCCACACCGGGCGGTCGGCCGGCACCAGCCGATGGAACTGCGCCACGAAGTCCTGCACGTTGGGCGCGGCGATATCGAACTTGAGGTTGCCCAGCGCCTGCACCTGTTCGGGCAACGCACCCAGGTGGATGAAGCGTTCGGCATCGTCCTGCGACTGCGCGGCCACGCAAGTCACCGTGCGCAGTGCGCGGCCGATCAACGCGCTCAGCAGCCGGTAGCCACGCAACGAACGTGCCGACAAACGCGCATTGAGGATGTACACGGGGATGCCCCGGTCGCGGCACCCGAACAGCAGGTTCGGCCACAACTCGGTTTCCAGGATGAGCGCCAGGCTCGGCTTGAAGTGGCCGAGGAAGCGGCCGACGCTGCCCGGTACGTCATAGGGCAGGTAGACATGGTCCAGCGCATCGCCCCACAACGCGCGCACGCGCTCGGAGCCGGTCGGGGTGATGGTGGTGATGACCCAGCGGATGTCCGGGCGCAGCGTGCGCAGCGCGTTGACCAGCGGCGCCGCCGCGTTGACCTCGCCCACCGACACCGCGTGCAGCCACACCCGCGGCTGCCCGCTGGGATGCGGATAGGAGGCGTAACGCTCGTCCCAGCGGCGGAAGTACTCACGCACCCGGAACCCGCGCCAGACCAGGTGGTACACGGTGATCGGCAGCAACAGGTACAGCACGGCCGAGTACAGGCCGCGCAGGATCCATTCGACAGGGCTTTTGCGCATGCGCAGAGGATACGGGAGCGGCGCGGGGAAGGCATCCCGTGCCGCCGTGATGGGCCTGCCGGGATGCATCCATTAGAATCGAGGGCATGTCAGATAACGCTTCCACCGCTACCCGCCCGTCCCTGCGCGATCCGCGCAACTGGCCGATGTTCGCCGTCATGTTCGCGGCCTTCGGCATCGCCCGGCTGCCGTGGATGCTGCAGCGCGCATTGGGCCGCGGCGTGGGCACCGTCGCCTACCGCCTGGCCGGCAGCCGCCGGCGCGCGGCCGAGGTCAACCTGCGGCTGTGCTTCCCGGAAAAGGACGAGGCCTGGCGCCAGCGCCTGCTGCGCGACAGCTTCGACGCGCTGGGCGTGGGCATCTTCGAGTTCGCCCGTGCCTGGTGGGGCAGCATCGACAGCATCCGCCCGCACGTGCAGGTTGAGGGCCTGGAACACCTGCAGCGCATGCAGGCCGAAGGCCGCGGCGTGCTGCTGGTCTCGGGCCACTTCATGACCCTGGAGATGTGCGGGCGTCTGCTGTGCGACCACGTCGACCTGTCGGGCATGTACCGCAAGCACCGCAACCCGGTGTACGAGTGGGCGGTGAAGTTCGGCCGGCTGCGCTATGCCAAGGCAATGTACGCCAACGAGGACATCCGCGCGACCGTGCGCCACCTCAAGAAGGGCGGTTTCCTGTGGTATGCGCCGGACCAGGACATGCGCGGCAAGGACACCGTATTCGTGCCGTTCTTCGGCCATACCGCCGCCACCATCACCGCCACCCATCAGCTGGCGCGGATGACCGGCTGCGCGGTGGTGCCGTATTTCCACCGTCGCGAAGGCGGCAGGTATTTCCTGAAGATCGGCGCGCCGCTGGAGAACTTCCCCAGCGAAGATGTGGAAGCCGACACCGCCCGCGTCAACCAGGCCATCGAAGCGATGGTGCGCGAAGCCCCAGACCAGTACCTGTGGATCCACCGCCGCTTCAAGCGCCAGCCGGGCGGCCGCAGCGATTATTACCGGTAACCCGGACGCCTCCGTCAGAGCCACCCCACGGGTGCCTGCGCAAGGCCCCAGGTAGAGCCACCCCATGGGTGGCTGCGCGTGACACGGG
>NZ_JBFULB010000097.1:0-12547 GCF_056400545.1 Stenotrophomonas sp. P5_A8
GTCCGGCACCGCGTGCAGCCACCCATGGGGTGGCTCTACCCCGGGGAGGCATCGCCACAAAAAACGGCAGCCACCTGTACGAGCGTGGCTGCCGTGGAGGACCGTGCCCCCGCCGGGGGGCGGGGGTGGGTGAGGCTTAGAACTTCCAGTTCACGCCGACGTACAGCTGGCGGCCGGTATAGGTGTTGGAGATCAACCGCGCCTTGCTGTCGCTGCCCAGGTAGATCCGCTGTTCGGACTTGGTGGCATTGAGCACCGAGGCGGTCAGGGTCAGGGCATCGGTCAGGTTGTAGGCCGCGTTGAGGTCCAGCTGGTCGTACGGCTCGGAGTACTGGGTCAGGCCGTTGACCAGCCCGCCCACCACTTCGCCGCGGCGGTTGTACGAGGCGCGCGCCAGGAACTTCTGGTTCTCGTAGAAGATCGTGACGTTGGCCTGGTTCTTGGCGCTGCCCACCAGCGGCGAGGAGCCGATGTTCTGGCCGTCCAGCACGATGGAGGCCAGGTTGGTGTCGTTGTAGGTGTAGTTGGCCTGCACGCCGAAGCCCATGTCGAAGGTGTACTGACCGTACAGCTCCACACCCTGCGACACGCCATCGCGGCCGTTGGCTTCGGTTTCGTACTTCTGCACCGTCACCGTCTGGCCACCCACGGTCATCTGCTGGTCGCGCACCACCGGCACGGTGAAGTTGTCCACGTTCTTGCGGAACAGGGCCGCACCGGCCACCGAGCCCGGCTTGAAGTACCACTCCAGGCCGATGTCGAACTGGGTCGCTTCGAACGGCTCCAGATTCTTGTTGCTGCCGTGGCCATACCAGCCGGGGGTATCGGTGCCGCCGGCGACACGACGGTCGTTGCTGTATTCCTCGCTTACGTAGCTCAGGCTGCCGGGCGCCGCGATGCTGGTGTAGCCGGGGCGGGCGATGACCTTCGACGCCGCGCCGCGCAGCACCAGGTTGTCGGTGATGTCCCAGGCGATGTTGAAGCTCGGCAGGAAGTCGGTGTAGGTCCGTTCAAGCGAGGCGAACTCGTAGGTCTTCTCGCGGGCCAGGCCATCGGGCAGGCGCACGAAACCGCTCTGGCACACATAACCGGTGTTGGAGGCGATCAGCGGTCCAGCGGCCGGATCGTTGCAGCYCATCGGCGCGCCCGCGGCGTTGTCCTGGAAGTAGTCGTTGAACTTCTCCACCGAATCGCTGGACTCGGCGAACTGCTGGGTGCGCACCACGCGCACGCCGACGTTGCCGCGCAGGCGCTCGGTACGGAAGTTGGCCTGGAAGTAGCCGGAGTAGATCTTCTCGTTGACGTTGTAGACGAAGTCCTCTTCCTTGCGGCTGTAGGAACCGCCGTACTTCTGGTTGAGGAAGTCGATGTAGGCGGGGTAGTTGATGCCCGGGAACACGTTGGCGTTGAAGCCGCCGGCGATGTTGCTGATCGGGCTGGACAGGAAGAAGCCGGGCTGGGCCTGCCCCGCGGTCGAATCGCAACCGGCCTGGTAGCGGTTGTTGTCGTAGTCGGCCGGGTCCTTGCCCTGGCACACCCAGTAGGTGTTGCCGGTATTGCGGTGGACTTCACCATCACGGTACTTGGCGCCGAACTGGATCGAGTCCAGCCAGCCGCTTTCGAACATCTTGGTGACGTCGGCCTGGAAGTAGTTCTGCTTGACGCTGGTCTGCATCCACGACGAACCGGTGGAGCCGGTATCGATCTCGGCGATGCCGGCCATCAGCTGGTCCTGCAGGTTCGGCGAGAACGTGGCGCTCGGCGTGCCGGTCAGGTCCCAGGCGCTGTAGGTGTTGCCGGACTGCCACACGCCATCGACCTGGCGGCGCGGCTTGGCCGACATGCTGAAGTTCATCGACGGACCGCCCTCGGACCAGGTGCGGCCGCCGGTGAAGGAGGCCTTCCACAGCGGGCTGATGTCCCAGTCGACGGTGAGGTCGGCGGTCTGCGACAGCGCTTTTTCCTTGCTGTAGGTACCGGTCAGCTGCGGGGTGGGGATGGTGCAGTCGTCCGGACCCCAGCCACCCGGCGCCATGCCGGCGGCGGCGGCCTGTTCCTCGCTGCAGTAGTAGGTCTTGCCGGCCAGCTTTTCGTACTGCGCACCGGTGACGATGCTGCCACTGGGGTCGAAGCTGAGCCCGTTGAGCAGGCGGCCGCCGTCCCAGTTGCCGTCCCCGTTGTAGCGCGCCAGGTTCCATTCCGGAATCTTCAGCATGTTCTGGGTGTAATCCCCCTGCAGCTCGAAGCGGAAGTAGTTGGCGGTCAGGGTCAGGTTGTCCAGCGGCTTGAACTGGAAGGTGAACTGGCCGCCGGTACGCTCGCGCTTTTCTTCCTTGACCGCGAAGTTCACCGAGGTCGGCATGAAGAATTCGCTGTAGTTGCGCCCGCTCTGGTCATTGAAGCCGGACTGGCCCCACCAGTAGTGGATGCCGTCCTGCGACAGTACGTTGCCGTTGGCATCGCGTGCGTCGGTGCCGTTGCCGTACCACTGATAGTCCTCGGTGCTGGCCTGCATGGTGCGGCTGGTGCGGGTCTGCTTGGTCGCCCCGACCAGCAGGCCGAAACGCTCGTCCTTGCTGTGCCAGGAGTACAGCGCCGACACCTGCGGTTCGATGTCGTGGCTGGTATCTGACGACGTGCCTTCCAGGTTCACGTAACCGGAGTTGGCTTCCATATCCAGCGGACGACGGGTATGCAGGATCACCGTGCCGCCGATGCCGCCCTCGTCGATGCGCGCCTCGGGCGATTTGAACAGCTCCGCGCTGGACAGCATGTTTGCCGGCAGCAGCGTGTAGTTGAACGAGCGCGTCGCTTCGTTGTTGGTTTCCGAGGTGGCGACGTAGTTGCCGTTCAACTGGGTGAGCGTCAGGTCTGGGGCGAGGCCGCGCACGCTGACGGTCTTGCCTTCGCCGCCGCTGCGCTCGATGACCACGCCGGGCACGCGCTGCAGCGCATCGGCGACGTTTTTGTCGGGGAACTTGCCGACGTCCTCGGCGGTGATCACTTCGACCACGGCGTTGGCGTCGCGCTTCTGCTGCAGGCTCTTTTCGATGGCGTAGCGGTAGCCGGTGACGGTCACGCTGTCGAGCGTGGTGGCCTCCGGTGACGAGGCCGGGCTGGCCTGTTGTGCAAAAGCGCTGGCCGGAACCAGCGCGGCGGCGAACAGCGCGGCGGTAATGGCGGCCGACAGCGTGTCGCGGTTGCGCATGCGGGACATCTTGTTCATTCCACTCTCTCCCTCTCCTGGATTGAAACGGTGGCGATACGTGATTGAATCGATCTAATTTTCAAGGCGCCTTGGGGCGTCGAGTCGTGCGTCCGGCATGCAGCGCGTGGTGGTCCCCACCCACCCCCTCCAGCAATCGTGACCGTTTAAAGTTGGATCGATCTAAACGATTGGCGGGGATTTTTTAGCACGGCCCGGCGGGCGACGCATGCTGCTGCGCAATATGGCAAGCGCGCGTCGAGGGTGTGACGCGATCGAAAAAACCATGAAAACGTTTTCGTGCGCGGAGACGGCTGGGGAGGGATGGCTGTCGCGTCGCTTGCAGAGGCATCAGCCATCCATCGCCAGGTTGCGTCGAGGCCACGAACAGATGCTGAAGCGTCGGCCGGGCGGCACGGCGCAAGCGTGCCTCCGCCTATCCGGGCCCGCCATGTTGCGCCGCAGAATGCATCGGCCGAAATCCCCGTGCTTTACTTGAATCGATCTAAATTCACGGCAACGTGGATCTGGAGCCGCGTCCCGGGGAGACGCCCGGCCAGCAGTGGCGGGGCTTTGCGCCCCTTCGTCAGCACCGACATCGACCCACAGGATCCACCCATGCGCCGAATGCCGTCCGCCTCTGTCGTCCCCCCGTCACGCCGCGCCCTGCCACGCCTGGCCTGCCTGTTCGCCCTGGCGTTCGCGCCGATGCTGCAGGCCGCCGCCCCGATCGCGCTTGAGCGTGAGGTCAACACGTTCATCGGCAGCAAGGATGACGGCAACACCTTCCCGGGCGCCTCGGCCCCGTTCGGGCTGATCCAGGTCAGCCCGATCGGCGAGCACTACGCCGGCTGGCGCTATGACGATCCCAAGATCCGCGGCTTCGGCCACTCCTTCCTGTCCGGTGCCGGCTGTTGGGAGCAGGGCGGGCAGGTCTCGGTACTGCCGGTCACCGGCAGCATCGGCAAGGGCGGCGACTTCAACACCGACGATGCCAAGAGCTTCGACCACAAGCGCTACGCCTCCAGCTACACCCATGAGGGCGAGGTCGGCCAGGCCGGCTACTACAAGGTGCGCCTGACCGGTTACGGCGGCATCGATGCCGAGGCCACCGCGCGTACCCGCGCTGCGGCCGAGCGTTACACCTTCCCGGTCGACGCCGGTACCGGCCATGTGCTGGTCAACGTCGGCCAGGCCAACGAGCGGCATTCGGTGATCGGCAGCGTGATCGACGTGGTCGGCGACCGCGTGGTCGAGGGCAAGCTGGTCACCAAGAGCTTCTGCGGCGGGCACCAGTACACCACGTGGTTCCGCATCGAGTTCGACCGCCCGTTCAAGGCGTTCGGTACCTGGGGCGAAGAGGGCGGCCTGGCCGGTGCGCGGCATCGCATGGAAGGCGAACAAAAGCCCAGCGGCGCGTGGTTGAGCTTCGACGTGGGCAAGGGCACGGAGCGCGCGGTCACCGCGATCAGCGCGATCTCGCACGTGGACGCCGAAGGCGCGCGCACCAACCTGCGCAGCGACGGCATGCAGGGCGGCAAGCTGCTGGGGTTCGAGCAGATGCGCACGCAGGCCCAGCAGCAGTGGCGGCGCGAGCTGGCCACCACGAGCGTGGAAGGCGGCAGCAGCGATGACCGTACCGTGTTCTATTCGGCGCTGTACCACGCACTGCTGCAGCCGCTGACCGGCAGCGATGCCGATGGCCGCTACCGTGGCTACGACGACGCCATCCATCGCGCGGACGGCTGGACCTACTACGAGTATTTCTCGTTGTGGGATACCTACCGCGCGCAGAACCAGTGGCTGGCATTGACCCGCCCGGCGGTGGCGCGCGACATCGGCCGCAGCCTCCTGGCCATCAACGAACAGGGCGGCTGGCTGCCGCGCTGGGGCTACGCCAATTTTGAAACCAACATCATGACCGGCGATCCGGTCACCCCGTTCCTGGTCGACCTGTGGCGCTTCGGCGCGCTCGCCGGGCGCGAGGCCGAGGCCTACACCGCGCTGCGCCGCAACGCGTTCGAACAGCCGCCGCTCAACTCGCGCCATGCCGGTCGTTCCGGCAATCCGGGCTACGTGGAAAACGGCTTTGTGGCCTACGACCGCGCGTTCCCCTCCAAGGGCATGGACGTCGATCCGCATCACGGGGGCTCGGCCACGCTGGAATACGCGCTGGCCGACTGCGCGCTGGCACAGATGGCCGAGGGGCTGGGCCATGCCGACGATGCGGCTACGCTGCGCACGCGCGGCGGCAACTGGCACAAGGTGTGGGACCCGCAGGTGCGCGATGAAGAGACCGGCATGAGCGGGTTCCCGCGTCCGCGCATGGACGATGGCAAGTGGTACGTGCCGTCCGACGGCCACTACAGCCCGCGGTCGCACCATGGGTTCCATGAAGGCACCGCGTGGCAGTACCAGTGGCTGGCACAGCAGGACATGCCCGGCCTGATCCAGGCCATGCACGGCCGCGAGCAGGCCGGCAAGCGCCTGGATGCGTTCTTCGCCTACGACGTCCTGGTGCAGTCGCCGCTGACCGCCGCACGCAAGGAATGGGTGGTGGGGCCGTACAGCTACTACAACCAGTACCGCTACAACCCCAACAACGAACCGGACCTGCACGCGCCGTGGATGTACACGCTGATCGGCCAGCCGTGGAAGACCGCCACGGTGGTGCGCGCGGCCCAGCAGCTGTTCACCAATGCGCCCAACGGCGTGACCGGCAATGACGACCTGGGCACGATGTCGGCGTGGTACCTGTTCAGCGCGATCGGCCTGTACCCGGCGGTGCCCGGCAGTGGCCAGTTCCTGCTGCACACCCCGCGCTTTTCCAGGGTGGAGGTGGACCTGGGCACCGGCCGTAGCCTGACCCTGGCCGCCGCCGGTGCCGATGGCCGCACCCTGCAGTACGTGCAGGGCGTGCGCGTCGACGGCCAGGACCACGCGCCGGTGTGGCTGGACTGGACCCGCCTGCAGCAGGGCGGGCGCATCGACTTCGCGCTCGGCGCCCAGGCCCCGACCACCGGCTGGGGCACCCGCGCCGAGGCGTTGCCGCGCTCCTACTGCGCCACCCCGGGCGCGGTGCTGGAATGAACCTGCGTCTGCCCAACGGCTGCGCCCCGACCACCGGCACCGGCACGGTCCGTTGGCCGATGCGATCGTTTAGGCTTGCGGGATGACAAGGACCGGGCGGACACGATGAACGACAAGGCCACACCCGCAGGCAAGGGAACGCGCGCAGTCACCGTGACCGATATCGCCGAGGCGATCGGCGTGTCGCGGGCGACCGTGTCGCTGGTGTTGCGCGGCAGCCCGCTGGTCAACGTCGACACCCGCGCCCGGGTCGAGGCCGAGCTGCGTCGCCAGCGCTATGTCTACAACCGGGGCGCGGCCAACCTGCGGCGTCGCACGTCCTCCAGCGTGGCCCTGGTGATCAACGACCTGTCCAACCCGTTCTTCGCCGAGTTCGCCTCCGGCGTGGACGAGGCGCTCGGTGCCAAGGGGTTTGTGACCCTGCTCGGCAGCACCGGCGAATCGCCGCAGCGGCAGCAGGCGGTGTTGACCACCTTGATGGAACACACCCCGGCCGGCCTGATCCTGTCGCCGGCCGAAGGCAGTGACGCGGCGGAACTGCGCCAGGTGCTGGGCTTCAATGCCAACGTCCTGCTGTTCAACCGCGAGCCGCCCGGCGCCGACTGGGACTTCCTCACCCTGGACAACCAGCAGGGCGCCTACCTGGCCACCCGCCACCTGATCGAACGCGGTCACCAGCGCATCGCCTTCTTCGGTGGCCACGCCGATTCCAGTTCCTGCCACCAGCGTCGGCTGGGCTACGCGCAGGCGCTGGCCGAAGCGGGCAGGGACGTGCAACCGGACTGGCTGATCGAATCGGCGCCCAACCGCCTTGAAGCCGCCGCGCGCAGCGAAGAACTGTTCGCGCGCGATCCGGCGCCCACCGCGGCGGTCTGCTACAACGACAGCGTCGCCCTCGGCCTGATGCTGGGCCTGGCCTCGCGCGGGGTGCGGCCCGGCATCGATTTCGCGGTGACCGGGTTCGATGACATCTCCGAAGCGGCGGTTGCCCTGCCGCCGCTGACCACGCTCACGGTCAACCCGCGCGAGCGTGGCCGGCAAGCGGCCGAACTGCTGCTGCAGCGGCTGGACCATCCCGAAGCGGCACCACAACGCACCGTGGCGCCCGTACAACTGCGCATCCGCGCCAGCAGCGGCCCCGCGGCCGCGTGATGGCGTCTTCCTTCACCTGCTCGCGCAACGAGGCGCGTACCTGAATGCCCATTTCTCCAACGCCCCGACTGCCCTCCTCGTCTGCGTCCGCGCCCGTGGTCAACACGCGCATGGCCCTGGCCGTGGCGACCACGATCTTCTTCATGTGGGGCTTTTTGACTTGCCTCAACGACATCCTGATTCCACATCTGAAGGCGGTGTTCGAACTGAACTACGCCAAGGCGATGCTGGTGCAGTTCACCTTCTTCGGCACCTATTTCCTGATGTCGCTGCCGGCCGGTCGGCTGGTGGCGCACCTGGGCTACAAGAAAGGCATCGTGGCCGGCCTGGCCATTGCCGCGGTCGGCGCGCTGGGCTTCTGGCCGGCGGCCGAACTGCGCGTGTATGAAGCCTTCCTCGGCGCGCTGTTCGTGCTCGCCACCGGCATCACCGTGCTGCAGGTGGCGGCCAATCCGTACGTCGCGCTGCTCGGTCCGGAACAGACCGCGTCGAGCCGCCTGACCCTGGCCCAGGCATTGAACTCGCTGGGCACGGCGATCGCACCGATCTTCGGCGGCCTGCTGATCCTGGGCAACACGGTCAAGAGTGCCGATGAGCTGGCCGCGCTGCCGTCGGCCGAACAGATCGCCTACCGCGTGCAGGAAGCGCAGTCGGTGCAGGGCCCGTACGTGGGCCTGGCGATCGCGCTGGCGCTGCTGGCCGTGTTCGTCTACCTGTTCCGCCTGCCGGCATTGACCGAGACCACCGAGCAGGCTGACAGCGGCAARCACACGCTGCTGGACGCGCTGCGCCACAAGCACGTGCTGTTCGGCGTGCTGGCGATCTTCTTCTACGTGGGCGCGGAAGTGTCGATCGGCAGCTTCCTGGTGAACTACCTGTCGATGCCGGCCATCGGCGGCTTCACCGAGCAGCAGGCCACCCATTACGTGTCCGCGTACTGGACGCTGGCGATGATCGGTCGCTTCGCCGGCTCGGCGATCATGACCCGCTTCTCGCCGCGCGTGCTGCTGACCGTGTTCGCCGCGGTCAACGTACTGCTGCTGGCGCTGACCATGCTCAGCACCGGCCACGTAGCGCTGTATGCGGTGGTGGCGGTGGGCCTGTTCAACTCGATCATGTTCCCGACCATCTTTGCGTTGAGCATCGAGCGCCTGGGGCCGCTGACCAACAAGGCCTCCAGCCTGCTGATCATGGCCATTGTCGGGGGCGCGGTGGTGCCGTACCTGCAGGGCGTGCTGGCCGACCATATCGGTCTGCAGCCGTCCTTCATCCTGCCGCTGGTGTGCTACGGCTACATCATTTTCTATGGCCTGTCGGGTTCGCGCCCGAGCGCCGCATTCCGCCACGGAGCCTGAGGCCAGAATGAGCAAGATTGTCTGTTTCGGCGAGATTTTGATCGATCTACTTGCGCAGCCGCCGGCCAGCGCCGACACCCCGCGCGCGTTCCTGCAGTACGCCGGTGGGGCACCGGCCAACGTCGCGGTGGCCGCGGCGCGGCTGGGTGCGGACACCCATTTCGCCGGCATGCTCGGCAACGACATGTTCGGCGACTTCCTCGCCGAGAGCCTGGCCGACGCCGGTGTGGCCACCGACTGCATCGTGCGTACCGGCGCGGCCAAGACCGCGCTGGCGTTCGTGGCGCTGGACGCCCACGGCGAGCGCAGTTTCAGCTTCTACCGGCCGCCGGCGGCGGACCTGCTGTTCCGCAGCGAGCACTTCCACGCCAGCTGTTTTGACGGCACGCGCAGCTTCCATGTGTGTTCCAACAGCCTGACCGAGGCCGAGATCGCCGCGACCACGCTGGATGGCATGCGCCGCGCGCGTGCCGCCGGTGCGATGGTCAGCCTCGACCTCAACCTGCGTCCTGCGCTGTGGCCTGCCGACGCGAACCCGCTGCCGCGACTGTGGGACGCGCTGGTGCTGGCCGATCTGGTCAAACTCTCGCGCGAGGAGCTGGAGTATCTGGCCGCCGACCAGGCCGGTGGCGACGCGGCGGTGATTGCGCGTCTGCTGGCCGCGCAGGCCCAGGCGGTGGTGATCACCGACGGTGCCGCGCCGATCCGCTGGCACACCCGCCACGCCGATGGCGTACTCACCGGCTTCCGCGTGCAGACGGTGGACTCTACTGCCGCCGGCGATGCGTTTGTCGGCGGCCTGCTGTTCGGCATCGGTGAGCGCGGTGGTGATGGCGCCGGGTTCGCCGGTTTCTGCCAGGACCCGGCCGCGTTGACCGGTGCGATCCGCTTCGGTGCCGCCGTCGGTGCGCTCGCGGTCACCCGCAAGGGTGCGTTCGCGGCCATGCCCAGCCTTGAAGAAGTCCAGCAACTGCTGCAGCAACAACAGGATGACGCCGCATGAACACGCCCATCAATGGCACCCCGGTTCCGCCGACCCCCGATTTTCGCTCGCCCGAATTCCTGCGCGCCCACATCGCGCAGACCATGGCCTTCTACCAGCCGCACGAGATCGACCCGAAGGGCGGCTTCTTCCACTACTACCTTGACGATGGCAGCGTGTACGACACTGCGCATCGGCACCTGGTCAGCAGCACCCGTTTCGTGTTCAACCACGCCATGGCCTACCGGGAGTTTGGCAAGCCCGAGGACCTGGCGGCGGTCGAGCACGGCGTGCGCTACCTGCGCGAGGTCCACCGCAACGCGGCCACCGGCGGCTACGCCTGGACCCTGCGCGATGGCGTGGTCGAAGATGCCACCAACCACTGCTACGGCGTGGCCTTCGTGCTGCTGGCCTACAGCTGTGCGCTCAAGGCCGGCATCGGCGACGCGCGCGCATGGATGGACGAGACCTGGCAACTGTTGGAGACGCGTTTCTGGGAGTCGGCGTTCGGCCTGTACAAGGACGAAGCCGACGCCGCGTGGAACTTCAGCGATTACCGTGGCCAGAACGCCAACATGCACATGTGCGAGGCGATGCTCGCCGCTTTCGAGGCCAGTGCCGAGCAGCGCTACCTGGATCGCGCGCTGCTGCTGGCCGACCACATGACCCGCCGCCAGGCCGCGCAGGGCGATGGCCTGGTGTGGGAGCACTACGATCCGCAGTGGCAGATCGATTGGGACTACAACCGCGACAACCCCAAGCACCTGTTCCGCCCGTGGGGCTTCCAGCCCGGCCACCAGACCGAATGGGCCAAGCTGCTGCTGATCCTGGATCGGCACGTCCAGGCCGAGTGGCTGGTGCCCACCGCGCGGCACCTGTTCGACGTGGCCGTTGAGCGCAGTTGGGATGCCGCGCGCGGTGGTCTGTATTACGGTTTCGCGCCCGATGGCAGCGTCTGTGATGACGACAAGTATTTCTGGGTACAGGCCGAGTCGCTGGCCACCGCCGCGCTGCTGGCCAAGCGGACCGGTGATGCCGTGTACTGGGATTGGTACGACAAGCTCTGGGGCTATGCCTGGGAGCACATGATCGACCATCGTTACGGTGGCTGGTACCGCATCCTGGATGCGGACAACCGCACGTACAGCGACGAAAAAAGCCCGGCCGGCAAGACCGATTACCACACCATGGGCGCGTGCTACGAAGTGCTCAACGTAGTCCGTTGAATCCGGCGGAGCCGACCGTTGGTCGGCTACCCCAAGCCCCGGTAGAGCCGACCGTTGGTCGGCTACCCCAAACCCCGGCAGAGCCGACCGTTGGTCGGCTGCTCCCACAACCAGGCAGCCCACCATGCGCGCGCACCGCCGTTCCCATGTCGTTGCACCGGCCTGCTGGCTGTTGCTGGTCCTGCTGACCGCGTGGGCACTTCCCGTAGCGGCCGCCCCCTTGGCGGCGGACTGGTCATTCCGCCTGCTGCCCGGTGACGCGCGCGGTGCCGCGCACCCCGGCCTGCAGCAGTGGCGCACCGCGCAGGTGCCAGGCGCGGTGCATACCGACCTGCTGGCGCAGGGGGTGATCCCCGATCCCTACGTGGGGGCGCCCGAGGCGGACCTGCAGTGGATCGGGCTGGCCGACTGGGAATACCGTGCGCGCTTCGACGTAGACGCGGCCACGCTTGCACGCGCGCATGCCGAGTTGGCGTTTCAAGGCCTGGACACCTTCGCCACGGTGAGTTTGAACGGGAAACCGCTGTTGCAGGCCAACAACAGCCACCGCACCTGGCGCGCGCGGGTGGACGGCCGGTTGCGTGCCACCGGCAATGAACTGCGCATCGTGTTGCGGTCGCCGATCAGGACCCTGCTGCCGGGCGTGCAGGCGATGCCGCACAAGATCGCCGGCAACTATCCCTCGCCGTATGGCGATGAGCCCAAGGACGCGATGGTCGGCAATTTCGTGCGCAAGCCCGGTTACCACTTCGGTTGGGATTGGGGCCCGCGTTATGTGACGGCGGGGATCTGGCGCCCGGTGCTGCTCGACAGCTGGGATGCACAGCGCTTGACCGACGTGGCCGTGCACACTCGGGCGCTGGACGCCGCGCATGCCGATCTGGCGATCACCGTGCAGGTGGAAAGCGCCGCGCGTGGCACTGCTGCAGTGCGCGTGGAGATGCTGGATCCGGACGGTGTGTCGGTGGCCCGCATCGATCGTGTCGCCTCGCTGCGTGCCGGCGACAACGCCATTACCGTGCCGGTCTCGCTCAAACAGCCGCGCCGCTGGTGGCCGGCGGGGCAGGGCGAACAGGCGCGCTATACCGTGCGTGCCACGCTGGCACCCGAGAGTGCTACGCCACGCCGTATCGAGCAGCGCATCGGCCTGCGCACCGTGGAGCTGCGTCGCGAGGCCGACCGCCAGGGCGGGCAGGGCTTCGCCTTCGTGATCAACGGCGTGCCGATCTTCGCCAAGGGCGCCAACGTCATTCCGTTCGACATGTTCCCGGCGCGGATCGATGCGGCGCGGATCCGCCGCGAACTGACCGCCGCACGCGATGCCAACATGAACATGCTGCGCAACTGGGGCGGCGGCTACTACGAGGACGACGCATTCTTCGACATCGCCGACGAGCTGGGCCTGCTGGTCTGGCAGGACTTCATGTTCGGCGGCGGCATGCAGCCCGGCTACGATCCGGCGTTCCGCGCCAATGTGGTCGCCGAAGCGCGCGASAACGTGCGCCGGCTGCGCCACCATCCCAGCGTGGTCCTGTGG
>NZ_JBFULB010000098.1:0-12518 GCF_056400545.1 Stenotrophomonas sp. P5_A8
GTTCCTGCCACGGGCGCATGCCGAAGCTTTCACCGAAGAAGTTGGCGGCAAGCTCGGGCAGCTGGTGCGCTTCGTCGATCACGAACGCCTGCGCGCCGGGCAGGATCTCGCCGAAGCCCTCCTGCTTGAGCGCCAGGTCGGCCAGCAGCAGGTGGTGGTTGACCACCACCACGTCGGCCGCCTGTGCACGCTGGCGCGCCTGCACCACGAAGCAGTCGTCCCAGAACGGGCACTCGGTGCCCAGGCAGTTGTCGACGGTGGAGGTCACCATCGGGTACAGCGGGGAATCTTCCGGCAGCGCGTCCAGCTCGGCCATGTCGCCAAAACGGGTGCGCCCCGACCAGGCCAGAATGCGCTGGAACTGCGCGACCTGTTCGGGCGACACGAAGCGGGGCTCACCGCGCGCCTGCTGCAGCCGGTAACGGCACAAATAGTTGGCGCGGCCCTTGAGCAGGGCGCTGCTGTGGCCGACGCCGAGCGCGGCACGCACCCGTGGCAGGTCACGATGGTAGAGCTGGTCCTGCAGCGCGCGGGTGCCGGTGGAAATGATGATTTTCAGCCCGGACAGCAGCGCCGGCACCAGGTAGGCGTAGGTCTTGCCGGTGCCGGTCCCGGCCTCGGCCAGCAGCACATCGCGCTGGTCGAAGGCCTCGGCGATGGCCACGGTCAGGCGCAGCTGCGCCGGGCGTGCGACGAAGGCATCCAGCTGGCTGGCGAGCGTACCGCCCTCGCTGAGGGCTTCGCTGCTGGCATGGGCAAGGCGGGACATGAAGGAATGTTAGTGCCGGCCAGCGGCCGGCACTACATCAATAGCGCTTGATCCCGGGCACCGTGCAACCTTCCAGCTGCGCGTGCGCGGAGACCGCGTTTTCCTTTTCGCCACGGGCCAGCCGCGACTGCTCGATGGTGGCCCAGTGACGGCGGCACAGTGGGCCGGTCTTGGAGCCCAGCTCGACCGCTTTGCGCGCCAGGGTTTCCGCGCGCGCCCAGTCGCCCTGCAGCAGCGCGATCTCGGCACGTTCCTGCAGGATCGACGGATCGCCTTCGGAGATCAGCAGCGCCTGGTTCAATGCATCGGCTGCGCCGGCCAGGTCGTTGGCCTGACGCCGGGCCTGCGCGGTCATGCGCAGGTCTTCGATCTCGGCATCGCGCAGCGGCTGTATCGCCAGTTCCTTTTCGTCGGCACCGGCGGCCACCGCGTCCACCGCCGCCATGCGCTGGGCAGGCGTCGTGGTGTCCACCGGCGCCTTCACCGGCGCGGTCGGGGTGACGCAGGCAGTCAGCGCCAAGCTCAGAGTGAGCAGGGATGCGGACCGGATCAGGGTACGGTGAGTCATGCGGGCCGGCCTCGTTCCGGAATCATCGCGCTGGGGAAGGGGTTGCAGCGGCCGGGGCCGGCTCGGCGGCAGGCTCGGGCTTCTTGTCCAGCCCGAACCAGCTGCGCCAGCCACCGCCTTCGCCAGTGGCTTCACCGCCCTCGCCTTCCGGCACGGCGGTCGGGGCCGTGCACGGCGCATACGCCGGCGCGTAGCCGACCACGAACGGGAAGCGACGCGCGCCGGGGCAGGTTTCATCGGTGCTGCCGGTGCCGCTGGCATCCACGTACTGCCAGTCCAGGCCCTTGCTGCTGACTTTCAACGGCGCGCTGGGCAGGCGCTGGAATATGCCCGACCACACCCGCATCGAACCGGTGGCGCCATACAGCCCGGCCTGTTCGTTCTGGTCGTTGCCCATCCAGATCACCGCCAGGTGGTCGCCGGTGTAGCCGGCATACCAGCTGTCGCGGCCGTCGTTGGTGGTGCCGGTCTTGCCGGCCGGCTGCAGGCGGCCGAGGCCGTCGGCGTTCAGACGCTGCGCGGTCCCGCTGGCCACCACCTGCTGCAGGCCGATGCTGATCAGGTTGGCGGCAATCGAGTCGCCTTCCTGGGCCGGCGCAGGCGTCTTGTCATAACGCTTCATCAGCTTGCCCTGCGGGTCGAGCACGCCGCGCACCGCATGCAGCGGCTGGATCTCGCCGCCGGAGGCCAGGAACTGATACAGCTGGGCCATCGCATACGGGCTCTGGTCGGTGGAACCGAGGATCACCGCCGGGTTGGGGTCGGCCTTGAGCCCGGCCAGTACGTGGATCAGCTGGGTCACCCGCTCCGGGCCGACCTGCATGCCCACCCGGACCGTGGCCTGGTTGTAGGAATGGGCCAGCGCATCGATCAGGCGCACCGTGCCGTGGCTGCGGTTGTCGGCGTTGCCGGGGGACCAGTTGCGGCCGCGTCCCAGTTGCACCGTCACCGGCGAATCGTCCACCCAGGTAGCCAGCGAATAGCGGTCCGGCTGGGCCAGGGCAAGCAGGTACACGAATGGCTTGAGCAGCGAACCGACCGGCCGCTGCGCCTCGATGGCGCGGTTGAAGCCCGGTTCGGACACGTCKCGGCTGCCGACCACGGCCAGTACATCGCCGTTGTGCACGTCGGTGAGCACCATACCCGCCTGCAGCTCGGGGCGCTTCTTGCTCTCCAGCGATTTGATGGTCTTGGTGACCGCACCTTCCGCGTAGGCCTGCGCCGACGGCGCCATGCCGGTCATCACGCTCAGGCCGGCGCCCTGCAGCACCGATTCGGGATAGTCGTGGCCGAGCTGGCGACGCACCAGGTCCACATAGGCCGGGAAACGGTTGGCGGCGATCAGCCCCGGGGTCTTGGGCACGCCCAGCGGCGCCTTCAGCGCACGCTGGTACTCGCCGTCATCGATCAACTGGCTTTCGTGCAGCTTGCCCAACACGAAGTTGCGCCGGTCCAGCGCGCGCTCGGGATTGCGGCGCGGGTCGTAGTAGGACGGACCCTTGACCAGCCCGATCAGCAGCGCGACGTGCTCGGTGTTGAGCGAAGACAGATCGCGGCCGAACCAGAACTCGGCGCCCGAGGACATGCCGTGGATCGCCTGGCTGCCGCGCTGGCCGAGGTAGACCTGGTTGAGGTAGGCCTCCAGGATGGTGCGCTTGTCGTAGCGCGCTTCCATGATCAGCGCGTACAGCACCTCGTTGAACTTGCGGGTGACCGTCTGCTCTTTGCCGATCCCGAGCAGGCCGCTGCGCGCCAGCTGCTGGGTCAGGGTCGACGCGCCCTGGCGGCTCTGGCCGCCGGAACGGAGGGTCACCCAGATCGCGCGGGCGATGCCGCTGAGGTCGATGCCGTGGTGGCGGTTGAAGTCCTTGTCTTCCACCGCCTGCAGGCCGGTGACCAGCAGTTCGGGGGTGTCCTCGATGCGCACCAGCCGGCGTTCTTCCTGCTTTTGCCCGTACAGCGTGGCGATCCGCGCCGGATCCAGCCGCGCGGCCTTGATCGCCTTGCGGCTGTCGGCATCGCGCAGCGAGGCGATTTCGCCACCGGACAGGCTCAACTCCACGCGGCGCGGGGCGACCCGGCCATCGACATCGTTGTAGCCACGGCTGGCAATGACGAAGCGGCCGCCTTCCTGGCTGTAGGTTGCCGCGGACTTGCCGGTGCCGTCATCGCGGTAGGCCGCCGCGGCCAGCTCGGTCTTGAGCGTGGCCGCATCCATCGCCACGCCCGGTGCCAGCGCCAGCGGGCGGGCGTAGACGCGGGTAGGGATCTGCCAACGCAGCTCGCCGAAGCGCTGGGTGACCTGTTTGTTCAGGTACACCGTATAGGGAATGAGGAACCCCAGTGCCAGCGCGAACGCCGCCATGCCCCAGGTGATCAACCGTCGCCGCCACAGCGGGCCGCGGCTTTCGGTGTCGTCTTCGAACTCGTCGATGTCGTCGGAATCGTAGCGTCGGGGCACGGGGATGCGAGAATATGAATTCCGGCGAGTCTAACGCAGCCACCGCGAGCGGCGCGTTCTCCCGGGTTCCCCCGCTTAAGCTGGAGTTGCAACGGGATGTCGATGTCCTTGGCCGATGCACGCTATTTCCTGAACCGCATGCTCGGTCTGTTCCACCGCAGTCTGGCCAGCCTGCGTACCCGGGGCTGGCGCGCCACCTGGCAGCGCATCCGCGTGCATACCCAGGCACTGCCGCCGCCGCGCCGCGCGCCGCTGTACCAGCCCGCCGCCCTGCCCTTCGCGCCGTTCAGCGTGCCCGAAAGCCACGCACCGGTGGTCAGCATCATCATCCCGGTCTACAACCAGGCCGCGCACACCCTGGCCTGCCTGCGCGCCCTGGCCGCGCACCCGCCGCACGCGGCCTGCGAAATCCTGGTGGTGGATGACGGCAGCAGCGACCAGACCGCTGAATGGATGCGCCAGATCCACGGGCTCCGTTACGAGGTCCGCGAGCGCAACGGCGGCTTCATCGAGGCGTGCAATGACGGCGTGGCGCGTTCGCGCGGCCGCTATGTGGTGCTGCTCAACAACGACACCGTGCCGCAGCCGGGCTGGCTGGATGCGTTGCTGGCCACATTCGTGCAGGTGCCGCAGGCCGGCCTGGTCGGCGCGCAGTTGCTGTATCCGGACGGTCGTCTGCAGGAATCGGGCGGCGTGGTCTTCCAGGATGGCAGCGGCTGGAGTTACGGCCGCTTCGAATCGGCCGAAGATCCCCGCTACACCGCCCTGCGCGATGCCGATTACTGCTCCGGTGCGGCGCTGATGATCCCGCGTGCGTTGTGGGACCAGCTGGGCGGCCTGGACACCCGCTACCGCCCGGCCTATTACGAAGACACCGACCTGGCCTTCGGCGTGCGCGCCGCCGGCCTGCGCGTGCTGGTGCAGCCGGCCAGCCGCCTGGTGCATGACGAAGGCACCAGCAACGGCACCGACACCGGCAGCGGGGTCAAGGCCTACCAGGTGCGCAACCGCAGCGTCTTCGCCGACAAATGGGCGCAGGCGCTGCTTGCCCAGCCGCCGGTCGGCAGCGTGCCCTCGCCCGCGCTGCTGCATCGCCGACAGCGCCAGGTCCTGATCCTGGACGAAGCGGTGCCGCAGCCCGACCGCGATTCCGGCTCGCTGCGCCAGTACAACCTGATTCGCATGCTGATCGACGGCGGCGCCCACGTGGTGTTCGTCCCGACCCGCCGCGAACATGCCGGCGCCCCCACCGAGGCGCTGCAGCGGCTGGGCGTGGAGGTCTGGTATGCGCCGTTCCTGCAGGGCATCGGGCCGTGGCTGCGCGAACACGGGCCGCGCTTTGCGGTGGTGATGATGGTGCGCCACCATGTGGCCAGCGAATGCCTGCCGCTGCTGCGCAGCTACGCGCCCCAGGCCCGCACCGTGTTCGATACCGTGGACCTGCACTACCTGCGCGAACGCCGTGGCGCCGAACTGGCCGGCAACGCCGGGCTGCTGCGCGATGCCGAGCGCACCCGCGCGCGCGAACTGGCGGTGATGGCCGCCAGCGATGTCACCGTGCTGGTCAGCGCGGCCGAACGCGAGCAGTTGAAGACCGACGCGCCGGGCCTGGAAGTGGAACTGATCTCCAACCTGCACGAAGTCGCGCCCGGCGGCGGCGACTGGGCCGACCGCCAGGACCTGGTGTTCGTCGGCGGCTTCCGCCATCCACCGAACGTGGATGCCATGCACTGGTTCATCGGCGAGGTATTCGGGTTGATCCGCGCGCAGTTGCCACAGATCCGCTTCCACTGCATCGGCGCCGATGTTCCCGATGCGCTGCGGACGCTGGCGGCCACCCAGCCGGGCGTCGAAATCCATGGTTTCGTGCCGGTGGTGACGCCCTACATGGACCAGGTCCGGATCGCGGTGGCGCCGCTGCGCTTCGGCGCCGGGGTCAAGGGCAAGATCAACCTGAGCATGGCCCACGGCCAGCCGGTGGTCGCCACCACCTGCGCGGTCGAGGGCATGCACCTGCATGACGGCGAGGATGTGCTGGTGGCCGACGATGCCGCCGCGTTCGCCGCCGCAGTGGTGCGCCTGTACCAGGACCCGGCGCTGTGGCAACGCCTGTCGAGTGCGGGGCGACACAACGTGGCCGCGCATTTCTCGCTGGAAACCGCACGCGACACCGTGCAGCGGGTATTCCTGGACTGAGGCCTCAACCCGGGCCGCCCGCATCGCGCAGGCGCTGCTCGAACTCGCCCAGTTCGGCCAGGTCCGGCTGCCAGTGCCGCGCCTGCGCCAATGCCTGTTGCGCGAACGCCAGGTCGCCCGCGCCAAGCCGCTCGCTGCCGATCGCCAACCAACGCTGGGCCAGGCGGCGACGTGCCGCCGACAGCGTGGCCTCGCCCGGTGACAATGTCTGCCAGGCCTCCAGGCAAGCGCCCGCCGCCTGCACCCGGTTTTCGCGCAGGCGATCTTCGAAGCAGCTGCGGCTGGCCGGCAACAGCCGCTGCGCCGCCGCGCGCACGCGCGGGTCATAGGCGGCCAGCGCCTGCGCCTCACGCAGCGCGTCATACGCACTCCCGCCGGGTGGCGACAGGAACTGCCCCCGCGCTTCGGCGTCCACGATCCGCGCCAGCAGCGCGCGCAGACGCCGCTCGCGCTGTGCGCGCGGCGCCCCCGGCGTCTTCAGTGCCTGCGCGGCCTGGCGTGCCTGCGCCAGCACCTGTCGGGCCGCGCCCAGCGCACGCTCGGTTGCCCCCAGCGCCTGCGCCGCGGCGAGCGCGCGGTCGGCCTGTTCGAAGCGGAAGTCGCCCGCCAGCCGGGTGGCGTTGGCCAATTGCGCGTCGATCACGTGCTGCAGGCCCTGCCGCGCCACCGGGTCCTCCGGCGCGGCCGCCAGTACTGTCTGGAAGTCGGCCGCAGCACTGTCCCAGCGCTGCCGCCGCAGTGCCTGGTTCGCCTGCCGCAGGCGTGCTTCAAGGGCATTGTTCAGCGCTTCCTGGGTGACCGGCAGATCAACATGCCCCGGGTCGTAGCCGCGCGCGCTGCCCAGCAGCGCCGACGCCCGCGCCAGATCGCCGCGCCCGCAGGCATCGCGTGCCTGCTGCAACAGATCAGACAAGGCATCCTCGCGGCCCTCGAGCGCACGCAGCTGGTTTGGCGCTACCGCCAGCACCTGCTGGAACAGCGGCAATGCGCTGTCCAGATCCCCGTCCAGGCGCTGGGCCTGCAAGGCCGCCTCGGCACGCCCCAGAAGCACCGCGATGCCGGCATGGGCGGTGCCACGCTGGGCCAATCGTTGCGCGAGCTGCGCGGCATCGCGCTGCGGCACCTGCAGCGCGCGCGCCAACGCAAGTCCACGTTGCGCCGCCTCGATATCGCCGCGGTCGAGTGCCTCGCGCCCCTGCTGCAACGCCGCCTGCGCGGTCCGCGCCAACCCGGTACGGGCTTGGCTGCGGTCGCCATCCAGCGCCAGCGCGGCCTGGTACAACTCGCGCGCGCCGCTGCCATCGTCTGCACTCAGGCGGCCAGCAGCCAGCGCGCGGTCGCCCTGATCGAGCAGCTGTTCGATCTGTGGCTCGTTCCAGAACCAGTTGGCCAGTGGGCCGCGCAGCATCACCAGGGCGATGAACACCAGCGCGGCGATCGGCAGCACCCAACGCCAGACACGCCGCGCATGGCGCGCCTGCAGCCACCACCAGCGGCCCTCACGGCGCACCCTGCGCAGCGCGGCATGCGCGGCGTCTTCGTGGTCAGGGGGGTGGCTCATTCCCTGAGCCTAGCGTGGGCCACGTGAGGTCAGCCTAGACGTCGCGCTTCGCTCACCCCGGGCAGAGCATCCAGCTTGCCCAGCAAGGTGGAGAGCTGGCCGTAGTCGCTGACCTTGAGCCGCAGCCGCAGGTGCGCGCGGCCACTGTTGCGCACGTTGTCGCTGTGGATATCCAGGACGTAGGCATCTTCCTGCGCGATCAGGTTGGTAATGTCCTTGAGCAGCCAGCGCCGATCGACCGCATCGACCACCACATCCACTTCATAGCCACTGCCGGCCTGGCCCCACTCCACCGGCAGGATCCGCTGCGGGCTGGTGGCCGACAGCCGCGCCAGTGCGGCACAGTCGGTGCGGTGCACGGTGACCCCACGGGCGCGGGTGAGGTAGCCGACGATCGGTTCGCCGGCCACCGGCTGGCAGCAGCGCGCCAGCTGCACCAGCAGGTTGCCCACCCCCTGCACGGTGAACTTGGATTTACCCAGGCTGTCGCGGCGCGCGGTCGGCCGGGGCAGCGCCGGTGCGGCCGGCTGGCTGGCCGCACGCTCGGCCTCGAGCAGCGCGCGGCTGACCTGGTTGGGTCCGGTGTCGCCCAGCGCGACCTGGATATACAGGTCATCGACGCTGTCGGCATGGAATTTCTTGGCCGCGATGGCCAGATCGGCATGTTGCAGGCCGAGGCGCTTGAGCTCGCGGTCGAGCAGGTCGCGCCCGGCCTGCACGTTGCGTGCGCGGTCGAGCTTGTGGAACCAGCCACGCACCTTTTCACGCGAACGGTTGCTGGCCAGGTATCCGTTGGAAACCAGCAGCCAGTCGCGACGCGGATCGGCCTCCTTGCCGGTCAGGATCTCCACGCGGTCGCCGCTGCGCAGCCGGTAGGTCAGCGGCACGATGCGGCCGTTGACCTTGGCGCCACGGCAGCGGTGCCCGACCATGGTGTGTACGTGGTAGGCGAAATCCAGCGGGGTGGCGCCCTGCGGCAGGTCCATCACCTCGTCCTTGGGACTCAGTGCGTAGACCCGGTCCTCGGTCAGCTCCGCATCCAGCGCGCCGGCCAGCTCACCGGCCTGGCCGTCCTGGGAATGCTCCAGCAGCTGGCGCATCCAGGTGATCTTCCGGTCAAAGGCCTTTTCAGCGCCCTTGCTGCCTTCCTTGTAGCGCCAATGCGCGGCCACGCCGAGTTCGGCCTGGGCGTGCATGTCGTGGCTGCGGATCTGCACTTCGATGGTGCGGCCTTCCGGGCCGATCACCGCAGTGTGCAGCGACCGGTAGTCATTCGCCTTGGGGCGGGCGATGTAATCGTCGAACTCGCTGGGCACCGGCGCCCACAGCGAATGCACCACGCCCAGCGCCGCGTAGCAGGCGGCCACGTCCTGCACCATGACCCGCACCGCACGGATGTCGTAGAGCTGTTCGAAGGCCAGCTTCTTTTTCTGCATCTTCCGCCAGATGCTGTAGATGTGCTTCGGGCGGCCACTGACCTCGGCGCTGATGCCCTGCGCCAGCAACTCGCGCGAGAGCACCTTCTTGACCGTTTCCACGTAGCGCTCGCGCGCCAGCCGGGTCTCGTCCACTTCGCGCGCGATGCGCCGGTAGGTCTCCGGTTCCAGGTGACGGAAGGCCAGGTCTTCCAGTTCCCATTTCAACTGCCAGATGCCCAGCCGATTGGCCAGCGGGGCGTGGATGTCGCGGGTCAGCTGGGCCAGCGCGCGGCGCTCTTCTTCAGGCTGGCGGTCGGCACCGCGCATGCGCGCCAACTGCCGGGCCAGCAGCACCGGCACCACCCGCAGGTCCTGGATGATCGACAGCAGCAGCCGGCGCAGGCCTTCGCTGTTGCGCCCGGCATCGCGCCCGGCGTGCAGCGCCCAGACCTGATCTGCCGCGTCCTGGCCTTCCAGCAGGCCGACCACGGCCGGTTTCAACGGCCCCAGCGGCAGGGCGTCCAGGCCGGCACGCAGCCACGGCAGGTCGAACAGCAGCGCGGCCAGCAAGGCACTCTCATCGGCCGACAACAGCGCCAGCGCGTCCAGCGTATCGGCCAGCACCGACCAGCTGGCGTGCATCTGTGGGTCGGCCTCGGGCAGCTGCCAGCGCTGCAGCAGCGCCTCGCGCAGCGCAGGCGGCAGCAACGCCGCCGAGGGTCGGTTCAACAAGGCATCCAGGCCGGGGACAGAAGCGCGGTTCACAGCATCATGCAGGCAAGACAGAGGCATCTACACTAGCGCCGCGACCGCCTGCGGACAATCAAAACGCGCGTATCCCCGCGCATGAGCTCATGCCGCCCGTCCCCTAACGCCGCCGCTGGCCCTACACTGCGGCAAACCACCGGAGACCTGCCATGCGCTTTTCCCGTCTACGCTTGTTGGCCAGTGCGGCCGTCCTGTTGAGCATGACCGGCCCCGCGCTGGCACAGCGCGTGGTCGAGGGCGACCTGCAGCAGCAGATGTCGCCGGCCGAATTCAAGGCCGCCGGGCTCGACAAGCTCAGCCCGACCGAACTGGCCGCCCTCAATGGCTGGCTGCAGGGCAAGGTTGCTGCGGCCACCGCCGAGGTGCGCGAACAGGTCCGCGAACAGGCGCGCGAAGAAGGCCGCCAGGAAGTGATCGTCAAGAACCGCGGCTTCTTCGACTTCGGCAGCAAGGAACCAATCGCCACCACCCTGCCCGGCGAGTTCCGCGGCTTTGGCAAGGGCCGCAAGTACGTGTTCGCCAACGCGCAGGAATGGGAGCAGACCGACGACACGACCCTGTCGGGCGGGCGCAAGACCGACGCCGCGGTCGCGATCACCCCGGGCGTGGCCGGGGTCTGGTACATGCGCGTGGACGGGGTGAACATCCGCGCCAAGGTGCGCCGGATCAAGTAAGCCGGTGGACCGACCCGTTGCCCCGTGCCCTACGGCACGGGGCATGGCCGGTTCAGGCCTGGCGCAACGCGGTCACGCGCTGGGCCAGCTTCTTGGCCGACACACCGGTTTTCGCGCCCAGTTCCTGCGCGAACAGCGAGACCCGCAATTCTTCCAGGTCCCAGCGCAGTGCCTGCCATTGCGGGCGCTGGCGCAACCCGCGTGCCTCACCCTCGGCCAGCGCATCCAGGAACGGTCGCAATTCCAGCATGCGCGCCTGGTCGCGCGGCGGATCGCGCTTGGCACGCTCGCTGCGCAGGATCATCGCGCGCAGGTAGCGCGGGTACTGCGCCAGGGCATCGGCCGGGGTATCGCGCAGGAAACCGGGATGTACCAGCGCCGCCAACTGCTGCTCCAGGTCGTCCAGGTTGCCGCGTGCCCAGCCCATCAGGGTCGATTGCAGCGAGGGCTTGAGTTCGGCCACGTGGGCCAGGATGTTCTCGGCCAGTTTCAGCCGCGCCATCGCCTCGCCGAACAGGCCCTTGCCGGCCACGTCGCGGCGATGGGCGAACGTCGCCGGATCGCGGATATCGCCCAGGCCGTCGGCCAGCATCGCGTTCATCGCCGCATCGACCAGATCGCCGCGCAGGCGTTCCTGCGATTCGATCGCCGCGTACAGCAGGCCCGTCTTGGGCGGCACCGGCAACTGCTTGCGCGCCTGCTTGGCCTTGTCGGCCAACGCGATTTCAAGCAGGCGGCGCACGCCCAGTGGATGCCGTTCGGCCGCTTCGGCAGGGTCGGCGAAGATCCGCAGCGCAGCCGTCTCGCCTTCGTCCACCAGCGCCGGATAGGCCGGCACGCCGGCTTCGCCAGGCACCTGCAGCGGGATCGGCGTGGTCGGAAAATCGCGCAGCCCTGCCACGGCCAGCGCGCGTCCGGCACGGGCGGCGAAGGCCTCGCCGGCCTGCCCGCCGAAGCGTGCACGCAAGGCGTCGAGGTCGCGCGAACTGGCCAGCAGCGTGCCGTTGGCATCGAACAGGCGCAGGTTCATGCGCAGGTGGGCGTCCAGCGCGGCGTCATCGAAATCGGTCGCGGCCACCTGTGCACCGGTGGCGCGCGACAGGAAGCGCGCCAGTTCGCCACGGATGTCATCGGCGCTCGGGTCCGGGAACGCCTCTGCAAACGCCCGGCCGAAGTCCGGTGCCGGCACGTAGTTGCGACGCATCGCCTTGGGCAGGCTGCGGATCAGTGCCGAGGCCTTGTCGGCAACAAAGCCGGGCGCCAGCCACGACAGCCGCGCCGCATCCAGCGCATTGAGCAGGTGCAGGGGCACGTCCAGGCTGACGCCGTCGTCCTCGCTGCCCGGCTCGAAACGGTAGTGCAGCGCCAGGCGTGCGTCGCCCAGCGGCAGGTACTTGGGATAGCGTTCGGCATCGCTGCCTTCGCCCGGCAGCAGGTCGGCCAGCGACCAGGCAAGTGCGCGGCGTTTTTCCGGGGCCAGGCCCTTCCACCAGGTATCCAGCGCGGTGGCCGAGTGGATCTCCGACGGCACCCGGTCCAGGTACCAGCGCGCCTGCCAACCTTCGTCGGCGACGATGCCGGCGCGGCGCAGCTTGGCTTCCTCCTCGTGGGCCTGTGCGAGCACCTTGAGGTTGTCGGCGATGACGCTGGCACGGGTGTTGATCTCGCCGGTGACCAGGCCCTGCCGCACGAAGATGTCGTGCGCTTCGCCGGGCGCGATGCGGCCGTAGTGCACCGGTTTCTTCGGTGCCAGCACCAGCCCGAACAGACTGATCTGCTCCGAGGCCAGTACCTGGCCCTGGGCACGCGACCAGTGCGGGTCGAAGTGCTTGCGCAGCAGCAGGTGCGGCAACTCGGCGATCACCCAGTCCGGCTCGATCGCGGCATTGGTCAGGCCCCAGATTTTCTGGGTGTCCAGCAGCGTGGCGGTCAGCAGCCACGGCGGCGGCCGCTTGGCCAGTACCGATCCAGGGAACGGCAGGAAGCGGCGCTGGCGCGGGGCGAGGAAATCGCCTTTGTCGCTGCGGTGGCCGATCTGCGTGGGCAGGCCGGCAATCAGCGCGCGATGCAGGGTCTGGTAGGCGGCGGCGCGCACTTTGTCGC
>NZ_JBFULB010000099.1:0-12347 GCF_056400545.1 Stenotrophomonas sp. P5_A8
GCGCCCAATGCCCGACCCACCGACGGCCGCGTCTGAAGAGTTTCAGAACGCGCTTCAGGCCTGCAATATGGCGGGGAGATGGATAAGAAAAAGGCGGCCATTGGCCGCCTTTTTCCCGTTACCGGTTGTGCCCGATCAGAACTGCACGGACCAGCGTGCGGTCACACCGTGATCGCGCGACTCGCTGCCGAACTGGCCGTTGTAGCCCAGTTCCAGCTGGTTGCGCGGGCTCAGCCAGGCCGACAGGCCCAGCTCGGCGACCACGGCGTGGTCGGCGATGGCCGCACCGCTCACGGTGAAGCTGCTGCCACCGGCCAGGGCCAGATCGGCGACCTGGCTGCGGTCGCCCCAGGCGCGACGGTAGCCGACGCCACCGCGCACGTGCAGCCAGCTTTCCTGCTGCCAGGAGGCCTTCAGGCCACGGTCGAAGCGCACACCGGCAGTGCCGATGTTGCTACGGGTGTCGCCCACGTTGCCGTGCAACGCCGCGGCACCGCCCTGCTCGTTGATGCCGTCCACGTCCACCTCGACGCGGGCCACCTGCAGGTATGGCTCCAGGCCGGCTTCGGCGTCGCCGATGCGGTAGGCACCTTCGACGAAGAGCTGGCGGGTCTTGGCGTCGTAACGGGCAGTCAGCGTGTCCTGGTAACCGGCGAAGGCCAGTTCGCGCTTGCTGTCCACCTCGTGACGGCTGTAACCCAGGCCCGCGCGCAGGCCGAAACCGCCCCACTGATTGCCGACGTAAGCACCGAAGTGGGTGTTGTCGATTTCAGCGCGGGCACGACGGCCCTGGCCCTGCTTGCTGTCGGTACGACCGGTACCGATCAGCCCGCCCACCTGCCAGCCACCGCCGAACTGGTGGTCCGCACCGACCAGCAACCCGTTGCTGTTGCTTTCGGTCCGGGCGGCGTTGGCATCGCCGTCAAGCTTGCCGCTGCCGCCGATGGCCTGCACCCACACACCGGTCACCGCTTCTTCGCTGGCGCCCGGTGCACGTGCACCGAGGCTGCGGCTGAGTGCGGCATCGCGCAGGTAACGGCTGCTTTCCACCAGCACCATCGGCGCGGCGGCATGCAGTTCACCACTCAGGCCGTCCAGCGCCGCGCCGACCTGGGCCGGGAACAGCTGGGTCAGCGGCTTGGGCAGGCCCTGGTTCAGCGCCAGGCCGTCGGCGCTGCGTGCCACGGCGAGTTGGTTGGCGGTCACCGCGGCGCTGGCCAGCGCGTTGCCGCGGGCGACGTTGATCTGCACACCGTCCGTGCCGTAGCCGAGGTTGAACTGCAGGAACGGCGAGAACGAACTGAAGTCCACGGTCGCAAAGCGTCCGTTGACGCCGCCGTCGGCCTGCAGGAAGTTGAACTGCTCGCCGAGGTAGTAGGTGCCCGCTTCCGGCAGCGCCTTCAGGGTGCCGTCCAGGGTAGCGGTGCCGGTCACATGCAGCTGGTCGCTGCGGCTGCCCGGGGCCAGTTCGGCCAGGTACACGCCGGTGGCGGTCTGCACGTAATCGCCGTCGACGGTCAGCGTGCCGATCGAATTGCCCGGCGCGATGATGCCTTCCACGCGGGTATCGCCCAGACGGCCGATGCCCTGCAGCGCGCCCTTGGCGCCGACGACGGTGGCACCGCCGGTCTGCACGCCATTGAAGGACACCACGCCGCCGCTGATGTTCAGGTCGGTGTTGTCCAGCACGCCGGTGGCGGTCACGCGGCTGCTGCCACCGATGCTGTTGAAGGTCATGTCGCGCAGGGTGCCGTTGAGCAGCAGCTGGCCGCCGGTGACATCCAGCGAAGCGGTCAGCGCGTTGACGCCGTTGAGCTCCAGGATGCCTTCACGCACGATCGCACCGTTGAAGCTGTTGTCACCGCTCAGGCGCAGCCAGCCGATGCCCGACTTGGTCAGCTTGCCCGGGCCGCCGATGTCATTGGTCCAGTCGTCCCACGCATCGCCTTCCCACACCTTCAGGCCGCCGGCCTTCTGGTTCATCACCACGTTGGTGTCCACGCGCAGCTGGCCGTAGCCTTCGATGGCCTTGGCCAGGTTCACCAGGCCCCAGCCGTAGACGTCGTCCACGCCGGCAGCACCGAGGTCGGTGGCGGTGGTCAGCAGCACATCGCGCACCTGCGCGTTGTCCAGGTAGGGGAAGCGTTCGAACAGCAGGCCCAGCGCGCCGGTGACATGCGGGGCGGCCATGGAGGTGCCGCTCAGGTCTTCGTAGCCATAGGTCGGAGACTGACCGTTGATGTCCAGCTTCAGATTGCCGTTGTCGTCGTACAGATCCGCGTCGATCTGCGAGTCCGGGCCGTAGACAGTGGACGTGATGTTCGAGCCCGGGGCCGCCAGGCACCAGTTCGCCGCAAAGCCGCAGCGCATGGAGCGGTTGCTCAGCTCGAGTTCTTCATTGACGTTGACCACCGCCAGCCAGTACGGCTCGATGTCGGCGACCGCGCGCGGGAGAGAGGCATACATGCCGGCAATCGGGGCTTCTTCCGGCGACGGGTTGACCGCGTCGGTGTTACCTGCGGCCCACACCTGGATCAGACCGCGGCTACGCGAGCCTTCGGCCATCGCGGCCAGCTGGTTCTCGAATACCGGGTGGGCCAGGTACATGTCCAGGTCTTCAACGGTACCCGGCTCGCTGCTGAGCCCCCAACTGTGGTTGACCGCGCGCACACCCTGCGCATTGAGCTGTGCGTATAGTTGCGGGAAGATCGAATCATCGGCGCCCAGTGCCGCCACCGTCTGCGACGAGGGATAGAAGCGCCCATCGATCTCGACGACGGTCAGGTAGCTCGCGCTGTTGGAGAACAGGCGCGCCACACTCAGATCGGCGCCGAAGGCCACACCGTGGGTACCATTGCCGTCACGGTTGGCCGCAATGGTGCCCGACACGTGGGTGCCATGGACCTGGTAGCTGGCGCCTTCATAGAAGCCATTGCGATTGAACAGGTCCTCGTACTGCGGATCGAGAATCTGATAGTCGACCGCCACCTGGTCGCCGTCACTGCTGAAGCAGGCATCCGGACCATCGATGATGGCGGTATTCGCGCACAGGCTGCCATCGGGCAGCACATCGGCCAGATGGATGCTGCGATGGTCCTTGCCGGCGAACTCGTCATGCTGCAGGCCGGTGCCGCTGTCGAACACGCCCAGGCGGATGCCCTTGCCGGTCAGGCCGCGCGCATAGGCGGCGTCGGCGTTGATCGCGCCCAGGCCCCAGTCGGCGTCGAACTCGGTGCTGCGCCAGCTCTCGGCATTGCCGGGGGTGCCGTTGATCGGGCCGGGGGCCGGCTCGGCAGTGATGCGGACGCCGCCGACATTGGCGACGTTGGCCGCCGGCAGGTCGAGGCTGAAAGCCGCCCGCTGCAGCGCGCGCTGTTGCTGGTAGGTGCTCAGGGAGTCGCTGGAGGAACTGGCCAGCGCAGGCACCGCAAGGGCGGCCAGCAGGGTTCCGGTGATGGCCGATGCCAGCAGGCTCGGCGAGGGACGGCGACGTGCGTTGGAGCGCGATACGTAGGTCATTTGAACTCTACTTCCTTGAAGTGATTCGGGCCGGGACATCGCAGGGATATCGGCAGCCGCACCAGAAGATGCATGCCATTCCATACGACATGCTGACTGATCCTAAGCGATTTTTTACAGAATTTTTACAATTTATGGGCATAAGCCGATGCGGCGGAAACGCCGCCGGTCAACATCCGTGTTGGTCGCCCTGCGGGGCGACCCTGCAAGGTCCTTTGCACCATCGCAGGCGGAAGCCTTCGACGGTGCCACGCGTAGCACACAACCAGGCGTCATCCAGAATTCTGGACAACATCACGCTAACCATTGACGTGGCAGATGGGTATCAGGAAAACCCCCACAGCGATTGACTACGTCGGCGGATGCCCGATTCCACCTCCATGAGCTACGTCACTTGGCAATCCCGCCGGCAACCGCTAGCGTCGGCCGATCCGTCCATGCCGCATCGGGGAAACATGCGCACACGATTGACCGCCGGGGTGGCCCTGGCGCTGTTTTCACTTGCCGCGCCGTCGGCGCCGGCCGCCTCGCGATTCGTGCAGGACCCCTATCCCAGCACCTACGCGCCGATCGCCTCGGCGCCGGTACTGATCCGCAATGCCACCGTGCTGACCGGTACGGGCGTGCGCCTGGAACAGGCCGACGTGCTGCTGCGCGATGGCCGCATCGCCGCCGTCGGCACGGCGCTGGCCGCACCGGCCGATGCGCGCGAAGTGGATGCGCGGGGCAAGTGGGTCACTCCCGGCATCATCGACGTGCATTCGCACCTGGGCGTGTACCCCAGCCCCGGGGTGAGTGCGCACAGCGATGGTAACGAGATGACCGCGCCGGTCACCGCCAACGTATGGGCCGAACATTCGGTATGGCCGCAGGATCCGGGCTTCGCCGCAGCGCTCGCCGGCGGCGTGACCGCGATGCAGGTGCTGCCGGGCTCGGCCAACCTGGTCGGTGGCCGCGGCGTTACCCTGAAGAACGTGCCGGCCACCACCTACCAGGCCATGAAATTCCCCGGCGCGCCGTGGGGGTTGAAGATGGCCTGCGGCGAAAACCCCAAGCGCGTCTACGGCGGCGGCAAGGGCGTGGCGCCGTCAACGCGGATGGGCAACGTGGCCGGCTACCGCGCCGCCTTCATCGATGCCAGCGAGTATCTCGCCAAGAACGCGCCGAAGAAGCCCCAGAAGAAGAAACGCTGGTTCGGTGGCGATGACAAGGGCGACAGTGCCGGCGATGCCGGTGGCAAGCGCGACCTCAAGCTGGACACGCTGGCGGGCGCGATCCAGGGCGACATCCGCGTGCACATCCACTGCTACCGCGCCGACGAGATGGCGACCATGCTGGATCTGTCCAAGGAATTCGGCTTCAAGATCGCCGCCTTCCACCATGCCGTGGAGGCCTACAAGCTGGCTGACCGGCTCGCCGCCGAGGGCGTGTGTGGTGCGCTGTGGGCCGATTGGTGGGGCTTCAAGATGGAGGCCTTCGACGGCATCCAGGACAACATCGCGCTGGTCGACCGCCCGGCCAACAGCTGTGCGATCGTGCATTCCGATTCGCCCGAAGGCATCCAGCGGCTCAACCAGGAAGCAGCCAAGGCGATCGCCAACGCGCGCCGCGCCGGTCTCACGATCGCGCCGGAGCGCGCGATGATGTGGCTGACGCTCAACGCGGCACGCTCCTTGGGCGTGGAGAAGCAGACGGGCAGCCTGGAGGCGGGCAAGATGGGCGATGTGGTGGTGTGGAACGGGAGTCCCTTCAGTTCCTACGCGCAGGCCGAACAGGTCTATATCGACGGACATCAGGTCTACGACCGCCACGATGCGCGGCGGCAGCCGCTGTCGGACTTCATGCTGGGCCAGGAGGTCCGGCCATGAGGCGCGCTTGGAGTAGTTCGGCGCGTTGCCGAGCGTGGCTCGGCACTACCTTGCTGGTCTTGGCCGCCCTGCCGGCGCAGGCGCAGGACCTGCTGGTGCGCAATGCCACGGTGCACACCGCCAGCGCGCGCGGCAGCCTGGAGCACGCCGACGTGCTGGTCCAGGGCGGCATCATCCGCGCGGTCGGCGCAGGTCTGTCGGCACCGGCTGGCACCGTGGTGGTCGAGGCTGCAGGCAAGCCGCTGACCCCGGCGCTGTTCGGTGGCATCACCGACATCGGCATCGAGGAAGTGTCCGGCGAGTCGGCCACGGTGGACAGCACGCTGAAGCTGGACGACCAGCCATTGCGACCGGAATTCGATGTGAGCCTGGCCTATAACCCCGACTCGGTGCTGATCCCGGTGGCCCGACTGGACGGGATCGGGTTCACCGCGTTGGGGGCCAACAGCGGCGGTGGTTTCATCGCCGGCCAGGGCGGCGTGGTGCGGTTGGATGGCAGCACCGATCCGATCGGGCCACTGGCGTTGTACCTCCGTCTGGGCGCGTCCGGCGCCGAGTTGACCGGCAGCTCGCGCGCGGCGCAATGGATGCTGCTCGAACAGATGGTCAGCGAAGCGCGTGGTCGCGTGCCTGCCGATTCGCCGCACGCATTGCTGACCCCCGCCGGCCGCGCCACGCTGGCCCGCTACCTCGGCGGCCACGGGCGGCTGGTAGTGCAGATCGACCGCGCCGCCGACATCCGCCAGCTGCTGCGCTGGGCGGCCCGCGAAAACGTGAAGATCGCCATCGCCGGGGGTGCCGAAGCGTGGCGGGTGGCACCGCAGTTGGCGCAGGCCAACGTACCGGTGTTCGTTGACGCGCTGGGCAACCTGCCGGCCAGCTTCGACCAGATCGGTGCCACTCTGGAGAACGCCGCGCGCCTGCGTGCCGCTGGCGTGCAGGTCAGCTTCGCCCAGCGCGAGGATGCCTCACACAACGCGCGCAAGATGCGCCAGCTGGCCGGCAATGCGGTGGCCAATGGCCTGCCCTGGCAGGATGGCCTGGCAGGGCTGACCCGGGTGCCGGCACAGGTGCTGGGCGTGGGCGAGCGGATCGGCACGATCGAGGTCGGCAAGCTGGCCGACCTGGTGCTGTGGGAAGGCGACCCGCTGGACGTGGGCCACTACGCCGAGCAGGTGTGGCTGGGCGGCCGGCCGATGCCGATGCGCTCGCGGCAGACCGAACTGCGCGATCGCTACCTGGCCCCGGCTTCGGCCGAACCACGCGCATACTCGCGCTGAGCCGCCTTCCGCGGCGGGGCCCGCCCCCGCCGCATCCACCTGCAAGGAATTCCCGATGGCGCTGCGCTGGTACTTTGATTTCGTCTCGCCGTTCGCCTATCTGCACTGGCAGCAGCTCAAGCAGCTGCCGCAGTTCGAGCGGATCACGCCGGTGCCGATCGCCTTCGGTGCGGTGCTGCACCACCTGGGCAACCTGGGCCCGGCCGAGATCCCGGCAAAGCGCCGCTTCACCTACCGGCAAGTACTGTGGCAGGCGCAGCAGCAGGGGGTGACGCTGCGCTTCCCGCCCGGGCACCCGTTCAATCCCCTGGCCGCGCTGCGGCTGTGCCTGGCCGCCGAAGCCAGCCACCAGGCCGTGGACATCCTGTTCAACTGGATCTGGCGCGATGGCCACGCCGCCGATACCCCCGCCGCGCTGGCCCTGCCGGGCGCGATGCTGGAAGTGGCCAACGTGGCCGCAGCGGTATCGGCGCCGTCGGTGAAGGAGCAGCTGCGGCAGAACACCGAAGCGGCGATCAGCGCCGGGGTGTTCGGGGTACCGACCCTGGCCATCGATGGCGAACTGTTCTGGGGCAACGAGGCGCACGGCCTGATGCAGGCCGTACTGGCCGACCCGACCATGCTGCAGCGCGGCGAATGGGCACGGATCGATAACCTGCCGGTGGCGGTGGAGCGCAGCCGACCGGCAAGCTGACTGGCCGCTCAGGCAGCGTCGACGATTTTGAGATAGCTTTCACACTTCCGAACCTACAACCGGCCTTGAGGGGGGCTCAGGATGCGCATCGGAATCGTCGTCGACTCTGCCTGCGATTTGCCGCAGGACTTCATCGAACAACACAACATCGTGCTGCTGCCAATCACGGTGCGGATCGGCGAAGCGGTGCTCGCCGACCATCGCGACGAGCAGGCCACGCTCAGCTTCCTGCATGCCCACGTGGCCGAACACGGCGCCGAAGCGGAGACCATTCCGTTCAGCGTCACCCAGATCCGCGACCTGTTCCTGGGCAAGCTGGTGATCGATTACGACCATGTGTTCTGCATGACGATCACCAAGACCCGCAGCCCCATCCATGACAACGCGATGCAGGCCAGCTTCGCGATCCTCAACGACTACAAGCCGGTGCGCCAGGCAGCTGGCTTCAATACGCCGTTTGCCCTGCGCGTGCTCGATACCCAGAACCTGTTCGCCGCGCAGGGCGTGACCGCGGTGGAAGCGGTGCGGCTGCGCGCCAGTGGCGTGAGCGTGCAGCAGATCCGCGAACGGCTGGAAATGCTGGCGCAGAACGTGCACGGCTACATGGTCACGCGCGACCTGTACTACATGCGCGCCCGCGCCCGGCACAAGGGCGACCGCAGCGTCGGCCTGCTCAGCGCGGCGCTGGGCAGCGCGCTGGACATCAAGCCGGTACTGCATGGCTACCGCGGGCAGACCGGGCCGGTGGCCAAGATCAAGGGCTTCGACAACGCGGTGCAGAAGCTGTTCGATTTCGTCGGGCAGCGGGTCAAGGCCGGGCTGCTGACGCCCACCGTATGCGTCAGCTACGGCGGCGAGCTGGCCGACCTGCAGGCCCTGCCCGGCTACGCCACGCTGCAGCAGACCTGCCAGGCGCACGGGGTGGAGCTGTTCGAGTCGGTGATGAGCCTGACCGGCATGGTCAACGTCGGCAAGGGCGCGGTCACCATTGGATTTGCCGACGAACCGCATACCTTCAGCGGCTGAGCCGCCGATCTGCACGCCGATTGCACTTCGGCTCTGCCAGCCTTGCCGCATTCACTGGAGGTAACCATGTCAACGCAGTACCACATCAGCCTGCCGGACCCGTCCAAGGCCCGCGGCAACGATCCAGACCTTTCCTTCCGCTCGCAGGGCGCCGCCGGCTTCGCCGAGGAGCTGCAGGATGCCCTGCGCAGCACCGTCCTGTTCGACAAGTGGCGTGCCAAGCAGCCCGACCCGGACGCGGTCGAAGCGCAGTGGGGGGCCACCGATCCGTCGGCCACCGTCACCGGCTCGCAGGACGACCTGCGCATCAACCTGGTGGCCACCACCCGCATCGACAGCGATGTGTTCAAGCAGCGCCTGCGCATGCTGGCCGGGCATCATTGGGAGCTGCGCGACGTGCGTTGAAGCGCGATGCGATGGTAACGTGCCGACCGCATGTTGCCCTCGCCGCTCTCCAGAGCGGGCTGCGCATGCCGCCCGACACTGGAACCGGGCCGCCATCATGGCGGCCTTTACGCATGGAATGCCGCGTGGACCCGAAACGCCGCAATCTCATCGACCGCACCGACCTTGACGCGTTGCTGTCGCCGCCGCAGGCGCCGTTTCGCGACGTGGTGGATCCGGTGCGCGTGCCCGCGCCGCGCCCTGGCCCGACTGCATCGGCGCCTCCGGCGGTGCCGGCCGACGACGTCGTGTACCTCGTTCCCAACCGCGGCGTGCGCCGCGTCATCCTGATCGCCGCCGGCGGTCCGATCATGCTGATCGGCATGATGCTGCTGGAAGTCATCTGGAGCGCCCTGCCCGAGGGCGGCACCGTGCTCCGGGCGGCGCTGACGGTGATTCCGGTGCTGATGATCGGCTACCTGCCCTACCGACTGCTGGGCCGGCGGGGTTCACCCCGACGGCCGGTCGACAGCGGATCAGGGATGCGCGGCCCCGGCGCCTGACGTCCCCGTCGTTGCGACCGCTTCGCCACCCTGCCAGCCCCCCAACGCCCGGTACAGCTCCACCCGCGGCATTGCCGCACTGGCGTGGCGGGTGGCCAGCGCTGCCTGGTTGTCCAGGGCGATGCGCTGGGGGATCGCTGCGCTGCTGCTCGCTGGCTTCAGCATCGATCGCAGCGTCCATTGTCAGCGCCGGGCGCCACGCCGCGGCGACCGGCTCATCGCGGCGTCGCGCCGGCGACGGATGACACGCCAGCGTCCGCCTCCACCACCCGGTTGCGGCCATGCCGCTTGGCCTCGTACAACGCGGCATCGGTGGCTGCCAGCAGGCCACTGGGATCGGACGAAGCGATCTGCGCGACATGCGCCACGCCGATGCTGACGGTCACACCGATCAGGTTGACCGCACCGGGCGAGGCCAGACGCACCCGTTCCACCGCCTGGCGCATGGTCTCGGCCAGCGCCAGCGCACCCTCGCGCGTCGTCGCGGGAACCACCACCGCGAATTCCTCACCGCCGTAGCGCGCCACCACGTCCGACCCGCGCGTGGCACAGCCGGCCAGGGTGGTGGCGACCTCGCGCAGGCATACATCGCCCAGCGGATGGCCGAAGCGGTCGTTGAACTGTTTGAAGTGATCGATGTCCACCATCAGCAACGCCATGCCCTGCCCGCTGCGGCGCGCGCGGCCCCATTCGGCCTGCAGCACGTGGTCGAACTGGCGGCGGTTGGCCACCCCGGTCAATGCGTCCACCCGCGACAGTACGTCCAGCTGGTCCTGGCGCTCCATCGCACGTACCTGCATCACCACCCCGCGCAGGCCCGACCCCAGCGTGGCCACAGCGCGAAGCCGACCACGGCCAGGTGYGGGTGCTTGTCCACCATCAATCCCGACACCACCAGCAGCGCGGCCGGCAGGATCAACGGGCTGCCCGCGCGCACCGCCAATGCCAGGCGGCGCGGTGTGGTGTCCTCCGCCTCGGCGCCGCCGCGCAGTGCCAGTACCGCAAGCAGCAGGAACGGCAGGTCGATCAGCACATCGGTCAACCCGCCGTAGCTTGCCTCGGTGGCAAAGTGGTTGATGTAGGCGGCCATCCCCAGATAGAGCCAGGCGAACAGGCTCAACGCACGGAAGAACACCCGGCGCGAGCCGTCTTCGCTGGCAAGGTAGCGCACCAGCGCGAACACCGCGATGAACAGGTTCTCGATGTCGAACATCACCCGCAGGCTGTTTATCCCCTGCGCCGGGGCATCGCTCACCGTGGCGAAGGAAAAGGTGTGCACGAAGAACAGGTAGCCCAGCAGCAGCGCCAACGCGCCATCGATAAGGATCAGGTACCAAGGCTCATGCCGCGGGTGCGCCATCGCAAATGTCAGCGGCACCCCGTACAACACGTAGAGCAGCATGCTGGCGCCCGGCGTCGCATCGGGATTGCCGCGTCCGATTTCCTGGTACATGTTCAACGCCATGCCGCCGGCCCACAGCAGCATGCCCACCGCGAGCGCCAGCCAGCCCACGCGCGCCTGGCTCAGCCGCATGCGCCACAGGCAGCCAAGCGCGGCCAGCAGCGGCGCACCGATCAGGAACGAAAATGACAACGCCTGTGCATGGCCCGGCAGCAATGCCAGGGCCAATCCGTGGCACAGCAGGTACAACGCCGCCCACCATGCTGCTGCCATGCAACCCCCTGTCCGGAGTGACGTGCGCCCACGATAGCGCGAATGCCCTGCGGCGCCGATCAAACGAGGCAAGGCGCTTCACAGGCCGTGCACGCTGCCAGGGACCGCGTCGCACTCAGCTGCCCGTCAGCGTTTTCACGGCACACGTGCACATCGCTCCGGCAAGGTAAATCCATACCCCCTACCGGACGTTCTCGATGATCCTGCGCCCGCGCGCCACCGCCCCGCTTCTCGCCTTCGCCCTGGCCTGCGCAGCACCGGCCTGGGCGCAAACGCCGGCTGCGCTGCCGGCGCCCATTGCCGAAAACGCCACCGCCGGGAACAGCGCGCCGGCCACCGGTGTGCGCTCTGACCTGCACGCACAAGTGCTGCTGGACCGTGCGCACTTCTCGCCGGGCGAAATCGATGGCCTGCCCGGCTCGAACCAGAAGCGTGCGGTGGCCGGTTTCCAGGCCGCCCGCGGCCTCAAGGTTACCGGTGAACTCGACGATGCCACCTGGCAGGCGCTGCAGCCGGACAGCACGCCCGTGCTGGCCCGTTACACCCTGACCGCCGAGGACGTGGCCGGCCCGTTCCAGCCGATCCCGAAGAAGCCGGCCGAGCAGGCCAAGCTCAAGGCGCTGGGCTTCACCACGGTGCAGGAGTCGCTGGGCGAACGCTTCCATGCCTCGCCCGAGCTGCTGCGCACGCTCAACCCCGGCGTGGACCTGGCCAAGGCCGGCAGCGAGATCCAGGTACCCAACATCGCCGCGGCGGCGCTGCCCAAGGCGGCCAAGCTGGTGATCGACAAGTCCGATTCCACGCTGCGCCTGTATGACGCACAGGGCAAGGTGTACGCGCAGTTCCCGGTGTCCTCGGGCAGCAAGCACGATCCGCTGCCGATCGGGACCTGGAAGATCCTGGGCATCTCGCGCGAGCCGACCTTCCACTACAACCCCAAGCTGTTCTGGGATGCCAGCAAGAAGGAGAGCAAGGCACTACTGCCGGCCGGCCCGAACAACCCGGTCGGCCGGGTCTGGATCGATATCTCCAAGCCGCACTACGGCCTGCACGGCACGCCCGAGCCGGGCCATGTGGGCAAGACCGAATCGCACGGCTGCGTGCGCATGACCAACTGGGATGCCCTGCAGGTGGCCGATGCGGTGGACGCCTCGGTGCCTGTGGTGATGCAGGAGTGATGCGATGACACTGCCCAAACTGCTCGCACTGGGACTGGTGATCGGCGTGGCGGGCTGGTGGTGGCTGGGGCCGCGCGCGGAACAGGCGCCCGCCGCCGCGGTCGCATCGCCAGCGGTGCTGGCGACGCCGGGACGCGCCGGTCCGGCGGCCGTCGCCAGC
>NZ_JBFULB010000100.1:0-12307 GCF_056400545.1 Stenotrophomonas sp. P5_A8
GCATGGCGCTGCGCGCGAACAGCAGCCACATCAATCCGCCCCATCCCAGCGCGAACATCGCGCCCATCAGCATGGCGTTGGCGACGAAACCGGCCAGCACTGGCGGCGGCACGGCCAGGCCCGTCCGCCACAGCAGCCGGTACAACAGCGGCGCCTGCATCTGCGCGGGGACGCCGGCGGCCTGCATGACCTGCAGCGCTGCACGGATTCGAGCGGGATAAGCCTGCATGTTTTTCCTTCAACGAACGCAGGGCGCGCATGGCTCCCTGACGTGCTTGTGATGTTCAGGACGTCAAACGCAGAACGGCCACCCGAGGGTGGCCGTTCTGGTACCGCGACAACCGAAGTCGTCGGCGGGAATTACTGGGCCTTGGCAGCCAGGCGGGCAGCCTTGGCCTGCGCAGCGGCAGCCAGATCTTCCTTGATGCGGGCAGCCTTGCCTTCCAGGCCACGCAGGTAGTACAGCTTGCCGGAGCGGACCTTGCCACGACGCTTCACTTCGACCGAGTCGATGATGGCGCTGTGGGTCTGGAAGACGCGCTCGACGCCGTAGCCGTGCGAGATCTTGCGCACGGTGAAGGCGGAGTTCAGGCCGGCGTTCTTGGTGCCGATCACGACGCCTTCGTAAGCCTGCACGCGCTCACGGTTGCCTTCCTTGACCTTCACGTTGACGACGACGGTGTCACCCTGGCTGAACTTCGGCAGCTCGCGGGTAATCTGGGCGGATTCGAAGTCCGAAAGGATGGATTTGTTCAGCTTGCTCATGGGTGCACCGGTAGTGTTCGGGTGGTCGTGTCGTTCGACAACGTGGGCTCATGCAGTCACCGGACTGTGCTGCACGTTTTTTGTAGGGATTCCTGCCAATCGACCCCCAAAGGGCCGATGGCAATCCCGAATTGTAAACAAGAACCGGCCCCTGCGCTAGGGGTTCGATTCCTTGGGCAGGGCCTGCCGCGCCTGCTCCAGCAGGAGGCGGTCGGCCTTGGACAGCGTGCGCTCGTCCAGCAGGTCCGGGCGCCGCAGCCAGGTCCGCAGCAGCGACTGCTGGCGGCGCCAGCGGGCGATGGCGGCATGGTTGCCCGAGCGCAGCACGTCCGGGACTTCGCCCCATYCATGCTGGGCCGGATGGCTGAAATGCGGGCAGTCCAGCAGCCCCTGCGGGCCTTCGAAACTGTCCTGGACCGCCGATTCGGCATCGCCCAGCGCGCCCTCCTGCAGACGGGTCACCGCATCGACGATGACCGCCGCGCCCAGCTCGCCGCCGGACAGGACGTAATCGCCGAGCGAGATTTCCTCGGTGACCTCGGCCTCGAGGAAGCGCTCATCGATGCCTTCATAGCGGCCGCACAGCAGGATCATCCGCGGCAGGGCCGCCAGTTCGCGCACCCGGGCCTGGGTCAGCGGCTTGCCCTGCGGGCTGAGGTAGATCACCGGCGCGGGCGCCGGATCGGCCGCCTTGGCCGCGGCCAGGCAGGCGCGCAACGGCTCGATCAGCATGACCATGCCCGGGCCACCCCCGAAGGGACGGTCGTCCACCCGGCGGTAGTTGCCGGCGGCGTAGTCACGCGGATTCCAGCCATGCAGGTCGAGCAGGCCGCGCTCGGCCGCACGGCCGACCACGCCCAGCGCGGCCGACTGCGCCATGAACTCGGGGAACAAGGTGATGACGTCGATACGCACCCGGTCAGAACTCCGGGTCCCAGTCGACCACGATCAGGTTGGCCTCGAAATCCACCGACACCACGAAGTCCGGCTGCACGAACGGAATCATCCGCTCACGATCGCCCTGTACCACCAGCACGTCGTTGGAGCCGGTCGAGAACAGGTGCGAAGCCCGCCCCAGTTCGACGCCATCGACGGTACGTACCTGCAACCCCTCCAGATCGACCCAGTAATACTCGTCGGGCTTCGGCGGCGGCAGCGCGCTGCGTGCTACATAAACTTCGGTTCCGTACATCGCCTCGACCACATCGCGGTCGGTGATATCGGGAAACACCGCGACCAGATGCTTGCCGGACTGACGTCCGCGCGCGCCGCTGAGGGTGCTCTCCTGGCCGGCGGGTGTACGCAGGATCCAGGGCTGGTATTGGAAAATGGCGGTACGCGGCTCGGTCCAGGACTCGAGCTTGATCTCGCCTCGCACACCAAAAGCGCCGACAATCCTGCCCAGCAGGATGCGGCGCTCGGTATCTTTCATCTGTATAGACCGGTGGACCGCGGCAGGCGCGGCCCTTCAGGATCAGGCCGCGGAGGCCTGGGCCTTGGTCGCTTCCTTGTACAGGTTGCGGACCTTGTCGGTCATCTGGGCGCCGTTGGCAACCCACTTGTCGACCAGCGGCAGGTCCAGCACGATGCGGGATTCCGCACCCTGGGCCACCGGGTTGTAATAACCGACGCGCTCGATGTTGCGGCCGTCACGGGCGCTGCGCGAGTCGGTCACGATGATGTGGTAGAAGGGACGCTTCTTGGCGCCGCCGCGGGTCAGTCGAATCTTGACCATGGTGTTGTTTCCTCAATTGCCCAGTCGCCAGGATGGCGCGGTAAGCCGGCGATTATAGCGGCGGCCTGCGGTCATTCCAAGTCTGTGAAGACCGCCGAAGCTGAACAGGGCCTACCCGACGCCGCCAATTGCCCCGATCGGCTGCCACGGGGCCGTTTCCAGGATCCCCCGCGCGCGCTGGCAGAAGGCCTCCGACGCGGCGAAGGTGACCGCGTCGATCGCCGAGATCGGCCAGACCCCGGCCGCGTTGCACGCGATGGCGCCGTCGAAGCCGTCCAGTTCGGCCAAGGCCACCTCGCGCACCTGCTGCACGTCACCTGCGAACCCCGCCTGCAACAGCCGCTCATGCGTACCGCGCAKGGCCGGGGCCTGCGGCCAGACGATCTGCTGGCCACGCTGGAAGGCGATGTTCCAGGTAGTGCCCTCGCCAACCTCCCCGTCCGGGGTGACGAAGAGCGCATCGTCGAAGCCGTCCCGCATCGCGCGCCGGCGCTGCTCGAACAGCGGGAAGGTACCGACATGCTTGAGGTGCGGCAGCTCGCGCTGGTACATCACCGTGCGCACGCGCCGCGCGTCGGCCGGCATGTGGACCGGCGTGCCCACCGCCACCAGCACGTCCACCGCGACCGCTTCCAGCGGCTGGCGGAAATCGAACTGGCGCGAGAACACCGTGACCCGCAGCGAGGCATCGCGCAGGTCGTCCGACTGCAGCGCGTGCTGCATCCACGCCCGGACCTGGCCCAGGTCCAGGACGCTGCCGAACAGCGCTTCGGTGCCCTGCTGCAGCCGTTGCAGGTGCAGGTCCAGGCCCTGCACCGCCCCGCCACGCACCTGCAACGAAGTGAAGTGCCCGTAGTTGGTCAACGCGCCGGCCAGGTCGTCGGCGCTGGCGCGGTGGCCATTGCAGTAGAAGCTCATCGGAGCAGCGCCCGGGCGTCGGACCACATCTGCTGCAACACCTGCGCCGCCGGGCGCGCCGGCGCCATCCACGCGGACTGCCCGGCCCACGCCTGCATCGCATCGACGTTGCTGTCACCGGTGGCCTGCGCGCGCATCGGTGCGGTCAGCCCGCGCTGCACCGGGTACGGGCGTGGTGGAGGTGCATCGGCCGCAGCGGCAGCACGCACATACGCGGTGGCCAGGCCACGGCCGAGGCGACCACTGAAGGCCCGCGTGGGCCAGGTATCTTCCGGCTCCGCGTCCGCCAAGGCCTGCGACCAGGCCGGGTTCAAGCTGCACTCGGGCGTGCGCAGGAAGGCGGTGCCCACCTGCACCGCACTGGCACCCAGGGTCAGTGCCGCCGCGATGCCACGTCCATCGGCGATGCCGCCGGCCGCGATCACCGGGACGTCCAGATGATCGGCCAGCCGCGGCAGCAGCGCGAACAACCCGACCAACTGGCGTTCGGCCGCGTCAGGGTCGAAGGCACCGCGATGCCCACCGGCTTCAGCGCCCTGCGCGACCACCGCATCGGCACCGGCGGCCTGTGCGACCCGCGCCTCGGACAAGGTCGTCGCACAGGCGATCCAGGCGATGCCCACGTCCTTCAGGCGCTGCACCTGCGCGGCGGAAAACACGCCCATGATGGTTGAGGCCACCGCCGGTCGCGCGCTGATCAGCGCGTCGAACTGCGCATCGAAATCGGCCGGGCCCGCATCACCGGCAGTGGCCGGCACCTCCGGGCCCCACTGCGCAAGGAAGCGACGGCTGGCCGCTTCTGCATCGGCATCGCGCCGCGGCAGCGGATCGGGTATCCACACATTCACTTGCGCCGGACCGCTGGACTGCGCGCGGAAGTCGGTCATCCACGCCACGATGTCCTGCGGCTGCGACAACACCGCGCCCATCGCGCCCATGCTGCCGGCGTTGGCCAGCGCGGCCGACAACGGCACGGGACAGGCGCCGGCCATCGGCGCGAGCAGGATCGGGGCCTGCAATGCAAAACGCCGACAGAAGCTGTCGGCGCGTTCGAGGATGGATGACTGGCTCACGCGCGGCGCACCTGGAGAAGGAGACGGTGCCAGCATACGCCGCACCGCCCTGCCCCGGCATGCACGCCGGCCGGATTCAGCGTGCCGACACCGCGTAGGTGCGGACCAGCTGGCTGTCCATTTCTTCGTTGAATTTGAAGCTGACATAGCGGGCGTCGTCGGCGGCGAATTCTTCTTCGGCCGCCGCGCGGCCGATTTCGACACCCTCGGCATCCAGTGCACGCGCCACCAGCTTGCCCTTGAAGGCCTTGTCGGCCACTACGTACACCGCCGCATCCTTGGAGCCCATGCCACGGCTCTTGCCCAGGGTCACGGTGAGCCCGCGCGCGGCCAGGCCCGGATCGGCCTGCAGGGTCACGTTCATGCGCTTGTCCACGCCTTCACCCAAGCCAGCGACAAAATCGGCAGCGGTGCCGCTGATCGCACTGCCCGCCTTCTGCGACATCGTCCTGTCGTCCTTGCACGCGGCCAGGGAAAGGGCCAGCGCCATCACCACCATCGACTTGTTCACGAACATTCCTTTGAATTTGCCAAGCCTGCCAGTCAATCACCCAACACGCGGGGAACGCCAGAGGCACTACGCCGCCGCGGATGACGCATTTACCTGAAATTGGCGCGGCCGGCACGGAGACCGGGCGCTGCCGGATGCCTCAACGGAACGGCAGGCCGCCGCGACCGCCCATGGCGCCCATCATCCCCTTCATGCTGCGCATCATGCCCTTCATGCCGCCGCCGGCCATCTTGCTCATCATCTTTTCCATCTGCTGGTACTGCTTCATGAGCTTGTTGACGTCGGCCGGGGTCAGGCCGGAGCCGCGCGCGATGCGGGCGCGACGCGAGCCGTTGAGCAGGCCCGGGTTGCGACGCTCTTTCTTGGTCATCGAGTTGATGATGGCGATCATGCGCGGCACTTCCTTGCCCTGGCTGACCTGCTGCTTGAGGTGCTCGGGGATCTGGCCCAGACCCGGCAGCTTGTCCATCAGGCCGCCGATGCCCCCCATGTTCTGCATCTGCTCAAGCTGGTCGCGCATGTCGTTCAGATCGAACTTCTTGCCCTTGGCGACCTTCTCGGCCAGCTTCTGGGCCTTGTCCTTGTCGACCTGCTGCTCGACCTGTTCCACCAGCGACAGCACGTCGCCCATGTCCAGGATGCGGCTGGCGATACGGTCTGGATGGAACACGTCCAGGCCTTCGGGCTTCTCGCTGACACCGACGAACTTGATCGGCTTGCCGGTGATGTAGCGCACGCTCAGCGCGGCACCGCCACGGGCGTCGCCGTCGGTCTTGGTCAGCACCACGCCGGTCAGCGGCAGTGCTTCGCCGAAGGCCTTGGCGGTGTTGGCCGCGTCCTGGCCGGTCATGGCGTCGACCACGAAGAGCGTTTCCGCCGGGTTGACCGCAGCGTGCAGCGCCTTGATCTCGGCCATCATCGCTTCGTCGATGGCCAGACGGCCGGCGGTATCGACGATGAGCACGTCGACGAACGACTTGCGCGCATCATCGATGGCCGCGCGTACGATCGCTTCGGGCTTCTGGTCGGCGCTGGACGGGAAGAACAGCACGCCGACCTGGTCGGCCAGGGTCTTGAGCTGCTCGATCGCGGCCGGACGGTAGACGTCGGCCGACACCACCATCACCTTCTTCTTGCGCTTTTCCTTCAGGTGCTTGGCAAGCTTGCCCACCGTGGTGGTCTTGCCCGCGCCCTGCAGGCCGGCCATCAGGATGATCGCCGGGGCCGGCACGTTGAGGTTGAGGTCCGACGCTGCCGAGCCCATCACCGTGGTCAGCTCGTCGCGCACGATCTTGATCAGCGCCTGGCCGGGGGTGAGCGACTTGAGCACTTCCTGGCCAACCGCGCGCACCTTGATGCGCTCGACCAGCGCCTGCACGACCGGCAGGGCGACGTCGGCTTCGAGCAGCGCGATGCGGACTTCGCGGGTGGCCTCGCGGATGTTTTCCTCGGTGAGGCGACCGCGGCCACGCAGCCGCTCGATGGTGCCGGAGAGGCGCTGGGTCAGGGACTCGAACATGGAGGCAACCTGTTCAGAACGAAAGACAGAGAGACGCACAGTATAGCCGGTCCACCAAGCGCCCCGGCGCGCGCCTGCGGCCTGTGGCCGCAGGCATCGCCAGTGGCTTGGGGGTATGCGAAACTGCAACGATGACAATCGTTCTCATCGCGACCCTGCTATACCTGACCGCCACCGGCCTGCTGGTGCGCGCGGTCGTCCGCGATGATGCGGTGACCTCCCCGGCCTGGCTGTGGCCGGCGCTGCCGGCGATGCTGCTGCACGGCGGTTACCACGTGCTGGTGGCGATGCGCACCACCGGTGGACCGGACATGCATTTCTTCGCCGCGCTGTCGCTGGTAAGCCTGGGCATGGCCTGGCTGACCTCGCTGGTGGCCGCGCGCGGGCGCATGGCGGCACTGGGTGTCCTGGTATTTCCGATGGCCGCAGCGGTGCTGTGGGCCTATCACGCCTACGGTCACGAGCCGAGCCGGCCGCTGGGCTGGCAGCTGGCCACCCACGCCTGGATGGCGCTGCTGGCCTATGCCGCCCTGAGCGTGGCCGCGTTGCTGGCGATCATGCTCTGGCTGCAGGAGCGCGCCCTGCGCCGCCGCGATTTCCGGCCGTGGCTGCGCGCCCTGCCGCCGCTGGCCGATCTGGAATCGCTGCTGTTCCGGGTGATCGCGGTCGGTTTTGCGCTGCTCACCCTGACCCTGGTCACCGGCGTGCTGTTTGTCGATGACCTGCTGGCGCAGAAGCTGGTGCACAAGACGGTACTCAGCGTGCTGTCGTGGATCGTGTTCGGCACCCTGCTGATCGGCCGTCGCCGTTACGGCTGGCGTGGTGCGAAGGCCGTGCACTGGACGCTGACCGCGATGGCGCTGCTGCTGCTGGCGTTCTTCGGCAGCCAGTTCGTTATAGAGCTGGTGTTCGGGCGAGCGCGCTAGACGCTACAGCGGTCCGGTCAGCGGATCGCGCAGGCGGCTGCCGCGCTGGGTGCCATGCGCGCGGACGCGAACGGTGCATCGATCTCGCCATCCTGGCCATCCAGCAGATCGTCCACACTGGCCTGCTGGAACCGGCGCACCACCGCCACCGGGTCGTCACACGCCGGCGCGGCCTGTACCACCGGCACGCACAGCGCCATCAGCGCCATGCCGCCGCAAATCTTCCAACCGGGTGTCCGCATATCCCCTCCCCCCCTGTGGACGGGCCGGGCGCGCCAGTGGCGCGCCCGGCCTGGCGCTTACAGACCGTAGCGCTCGATCACGTCCACATGACGCTGCTCGTCCTGGCCGCAGGCCTCGGCCAGGCGCAGCCAGCACAGCCGGTGCGGCCAGTGCGCAGTGGCCTCGAGCAGGAACCGGTGCAGGTCCAGCGGCGGCTGTTCCTGGGGCTGGGCCACGGTGAACAGCACGCCTGGCAGCGGCGCATCGTCGCCTTGGGCATCGGTGAGCTGGTAATCGTCCGGGCTGTGCGTCCACAGCTTCCAGCCCCGGGCCTCCACTGCCTCGGAGAACGCGGTCCACGCGTCTTCACCGGGGTGCACGCCATCGACCAGCCAGCTCCCGGCGTAGCCACCGCCCTGGAGCAGGTGGACTTCGGCGTAGGTGGGCATGAAACGCTCTCGCTCCTGCTCGTCCTCCGGGGCCGGATGGACCAGTTCGGCGTCGAACACCACCCAGTCGTTCACGCGCTGGCGGCGGTTGGCCGGCGCATTCTCGACGATGCGCGCGGTGACCGGGCCGGTGCGGCGCGCATAGTATTCGATCGGCTCGCCGCCGTCCGCGCAGCGGATGATCACCCAGCCGAAGGATTCCTCGACCGGGCCATCGGTGCTTTTCAGTTCCATGCCGATGGCCGCTGCCGAACCACGCACGGCGGCCCAGTCACGGGCGGCACTGGCGGCGGTCATGTGGTCCCAGTGCGCGCTGCGCGGCTCTTCCAGTACCTCGGTGAGGTGGCGGTACTGCGCGGCCGCGTCCTGGAAGCGCTGCATGGCCATCAGGGCCATCGCCAGCAGGTTGCGGGCGCCATGCGACTGCGGCGAAAGGGCCAGCAGCGCGCTGCACGCCTGCTCCAACGCGGGCCAGTCGGAGAGCTTGTGCGCCATCTGCGCTTGGCACCACAGTGCGAACACCGGCACCTGCGCCTGGTAATGCTGCGCCAGGCGATCCAGCCCGGCCTGGTCGCCACGCTGCACCAGCAGGCCCATCAAGGAGTACGCCGGGGGGGCATCCTCATGCGCGTGGCGCTCGACGAACGCCCACAGCAACGCAATCGCGTCATTCTCGGCGCCGCAGGCATTCAGCGCCGAGGCGGCGACATCCAGCATCGCCGCGTCGTCGGGACGCTGCTCCACGCCCTGCAGCAACCACTGCGCCTCGCGTTCGGGGTCGCGCCCGTCGCCCTGCTCGCCCTGTTCGACCAGCCAGTCCAGCAAGCCCTCGGCGGGCACCGGCAACGCCGCCGCGCCGGGGGCGGCATCGATGCGCGCAGCCATCGCGGCCACGGCCTCGCTTGCACCGCGGTCCTGGCGCAGGCTGTCCAGGTGCTCCCGGGCCAGCGCCAGGTGGCGCCGTGCGGTCCACACCGCGCCGCGCTGCAGCGCCATGTCCACGCAGAGTCCGGCAATCTCGATCACGAAGCGGTGCGCGCCAACCGCTGCGTAATGCGCCAGGGTCGCGCTGAGCCGGCGGCCCAGGTCCCAGCTGTTGCGCTCGGGTGCGTTGCGCACCAGCAGCGCCACCGTATGCGCCCACATGCGGCGGTAGTTCGGCGACAACTGGTTCCACGGCACCAGCGATTCCAGCGCTTCTTCATCGCGGCCCAGCTGCGCCAGCGCCCATGCGCGCGACAGTTTGCGCGGGATGGTGCAGTTTGCCGGCTCGTAGTCGCCCTCGGCATCCACTTCGGCCTGGCGCGCGTCGATCAATGCCAGCGCCTCGGCCGCGCGGCCGCTGGCGAGGAGGATCTTGATGCGCATTTCCGGGAAGCTGTCGTACACCTTGCCGCCATGCGCCAGCACGGTGCCGGCCTGCACGTCCAGGTAATCCAGGGCCCCCTGGCTGTTGCCGTCGTCCAGCAACGCATCGGCCTTCTCGCAGCTCAGGCACTGGAAGCACGCCCAGCTCGGATCGATCCGCGCCAGCGTTTCCTCGCAGACCTCGATGCGCTCCGGCACCCAGCCGGGGCCGTCGATGTTGCCGTAACAGGCCGCCAGGTCCTGGGTTACGCAGATCGACTGCGGGCACTCCACCGTGTCGGCACGGTGCGCGCGCTCGAACAGCGCCACCGCGTCGCCCAGCGCCGACTCGCCCTCCAGGCGGTTGCCGACGCGATTGCGCATGTCCCAATGGCCGACGAACACCTCCAGCCACGGATTGCCCAGCGTCTTGCCCAATGCACGCGCTTCGGGCAGCAGGGCATCCACACGGTCCAGGCGCAGTTCGCAGACTTCATCGGTCAAGCGCGTCAGCAGCTGTGCGCTCTGCACCTGCCCGGCTTCGCCAAGATCGTCCTGAAGTTTTTCCACCCAGTTCCAGATATCCATGCGGTCGTGTCGTCCTGCAGTGCGTAATGTTGAAGAAAGGGAAGATCAGCGCGCCTGCAGCATCTGCTGCAGGGCATCGGCGATGTCGCCGAACGCGCGGTTGAGGTCGTTGCTGGCCGCGCCGCCGTCCTGGGCGCGCCCCTGCGCGCTGACGATCACTTTCAGCGAACGCAGCAGGCGCGCGGCGGACTCGGCCTGCGGGTTGCCGGCGCGCATCGCCGCCAGCAACGCCTGCACGGCGGGGTTGTCCAGGTTGAGGTACAAGCGCGAGGGTGCGCGCGCGACGATGCGGGCGGTGAACTGGCGCGCCAGCCGCAGCGCGGCCATTGACACGCGCTTGTCGTTTTCGTCGTCTTCCAGGCGGCGTTTCAGCTCGGCCTCGCGATCGGGCACCACCACCACTGGCAGCTCGGCCGGGCTGAAATGCGCCGGCAACAATTGCTCACCGTCACCCAGGTGGGTCTGCAGCCAATCCATTTCCGCCTCGGGCAGCGTATCGGTGCGGAACAGCGCGCGGTTGCCTTGTTCGGTGCCCAGCTCCACCAGGCGCATGCCCTTGGCCTGGGTCCAGCGGCGCAGGAACGGCACCACCGCGTAACGGTTGCCATGCGCCACCGGCACGCCCATCGCGCGGAACAGCATTTCCTCGAAACCGCCGCCGCTGTCCAGGATCACGTGGACCGCACCGCGCGAGGGCAGTTCGCTTGCCTTGATGTCGCCCTGCGAGCTAGGCACGCGCACGTGTTCGAGCAGCAATTGGAACAGGCGCTCATCGCACAGCGAGGCACCCAGCAGCGCTTCGTTGTGCCGCACCAGGATGCGTCGCCAAGCCTCCGGCTGCTGCCGTGCGATCTCCACCAGTCCATCGATGAGCGCCTCGCCCAATGCATGCTGGACTGCGCTGTAGGTTTCATCGCGCTGCAGGTCCTCGCGGCTGGCGGTAGGGGTCAACCGGCTGGATTCGATCACGCCACCGATGAAACCGGCCCAGGGCGGCAGCAGGTCGCGCGCGTCGTCGTCGAGCAGCATGCCCCGCACGAACACCGAGAGGTTGCGGTTGTCGCTGGTGCCGTAGGTGGCGCCGTCCTGAACCCAGAGCAGGCCCACCGCATCGCTGCCGCCATCGGCGCGCAGCGGCATGCAGGCGATCGGCTCGAAGCTGCGCTCGAAGTGCGCGGCGAACTCCAGGCCGCGGCGCTGCGCCTGCAGCGGGTGCATGACCACGCCGGCCTGCGGACGCCACGGCGGCGGCTCGGGGTTGATCGCGCGCGCATCCTGGCCGATGTGGATCGGCTCGCCCAGCAGCGCGCAATAGCGGCCGAGGATGTCGCGCAGGTTCTGCTCCTGCGCCAGGTGCACGTAACTGCCATGCAGTTCCAGCACCACTTCGGTGCCGACCGCGCGCGCCGGCATCGGGGACACCGTGTACTGCTCGGCGTTGCTTGAGACATAGCAGTGGCCCAGCGTCGGCTGCTGGTAGGAGGTGGTGCGCACGGTCACCCGGCGCGCCAGCACGAACGCGGACAGGAAGCCCAGCCCGAACATGCCGATCAGGCCTTCGTCGTCCTCGCCGGCCTGGCGCAGGCCACGGGTATAGCCCACGCCAACGGTGGCCAGGTAATCGTGGATTTCCTGCTGGGTCAGCCCGGCGCCGGTATCGATGATGCGCACGATGCCGTTGACCGCATCGCCGTGCACTTCGATCCGGCCCGGCTCCTGCCAGTCGGCCTGTTCCAGGCGCCGTCGCACCAGCGAATCGTGCGCGTTCTGCACCAGTTCGCGCAGTGCCACCACCGGGGTGGAATACAGATGCTTGCCAAGGACAGTCATCAATCCGTTGAGGTCGACACCGGCGCGACGGATCTCGCTGGCGCCCTGTACATCCAGGGGAGTCTCTTGCATGGAATCGTTTTCTCTGGCGGGCGCACCCCGGCCGGGATACGCGCTGGAACGAGGATTTCAGGGGAGGAAAACTAGCACAGCCCGGCCGCGCATTGCCTGCGCGGCGGGTGCCTCGGAAACACCGCGTTCAGATCGCCTCGATCGCCTCGGACAGCCGCTCCACCGCGATCACCTCCATGCCCTTCACGCTGCCGGTCTTGGGCGCGTTGGCCTTGGGCACGATCGCGCGCTTGAACCCATGGGTGGCCGCTTCGCGCAGACGATCTTCGCCGTTGGGGACCGGGCGGATCTCGCCGGACAGGCCGACCTCGCCGAAGGCGATGGTCTTCTCGGCCAGGGGTCGGTCCTGCAG